>NZ_JBHYXZ010000032.1:0-7064 GCF_042752395.1 Actinosynnema sp. NPDC059335
CGCGGGGGGGCGCCCCCCCGGGGCGGCCGGGCCCCGCCGCCCCCGGGGCGGGGCCCCCCGGGGTGCGCCCCCGGCGCCTGCCCCGCGGCGCTCTCGATGAAGTACAGGGGCCTCTGCCCGAAGAAGCCGCCGGGGGTGATGTACCAGAGGTGGCCGTTGCGCTCCTTGGTGGCGGGGTCGAGCGTGGTCGCCAACTGGACGCCCTTGTCGTGGCTGTTCTCCTCCAGCTCGGCGGGTTTGAGGTACCCGCCGTTGAAGGCGTGCACGAGCATCACCGGCCGGTTCTCGACCAACGCGGCCACGATGGCGTTGTCGTAGCTGTTCACCGGCACCGGACCGCCGACCACCAGATCCGACATCGGAGTGCGTTCCTGGGTGTACACCGCTGACACCTCACCTGTTCTGAACGTGGGGCGAAACGCATCGAACACTCGATGCGGGACAAGTGGGGACACGTCCACGACTTCACGCGATGCGACCCGCGAAAGCGTGACGCGCTGGAACAGATGTCACCAGGTATACCGCACGGCGATACCGGCCACCAGAACGTCACCCGATACCGAAGTCGACCCCGGTGGCCGCAATGCTGCGGTGGATCTACCCGGACCACCCTTCGAACGTGTGTGAATGACCACGGGGGGATGCCCGTCGGCCGTCAACGGAGTGACGCAGGGTGACGGCGCGTGCAACGGAGGAGCGACCAAGAGGGGCCGCCACCAGCCCTTTACCCTGAACAGGTGCGGCGTGAGAGGTCCTGGATCCCGCGTCACACACCGTGCTAGCGTCGCGATCGACCCGTGCCGGGTTCGAGTGCGGGTACGTGAACCGCAATTACCTCCCCCAGCACGGTCCACCGCACGGTCACACACATCGGGCGAGGTCGAAGAATGCCTGCGAACACGTACAACCTGGAACGGGTAAAACGCCATCCGCTGACCAAGCGGAATCTGCGGGAACTCAACATCGCGCAGTCCTGGCAGTCCGTCCTGAACCACCCCAACCTCATCTACGTGGACCAGTCCGGAGCGCAGCACAGGCCCATCGGCTTCTCCATCAACAAGTCGAGCTTCGGCACTTTCGACGGAACCGCCAACGACCTGGGCTGGCTCGCCTACCTGCACCTGGGCGAGCCGTTGATCGAGGAACGCGGCAACGTCGACCAACCCCCGCCCGACACGTTCTCCTCCCGCTCCTACGTCAACCGCAGCGACACGTCCGCGGTGAAGTTCACCGACACGGTCAACTTCACCGTCGCCAACGCGGTCACCTGGAACCTGCAGGGGCAGGCCCAGCTGACCTTCGGCGGCAAGGCGAGCGCGTCGCTCCAGCTCCAGCTGCAGAACCAGCTCCAGTTGCAGCTGCAGAACAGCATGCAGAACAAGAACGCCAACACCGTCACCAACAAGAACAGCAAGGACAACATCGGCGTGGACAACGCCAACAACACCGAGTCGGCCACGACGAACGGGATCACCAACGGGACGACGTTCACGGTGCAGGGCAGCGCGACCGGCAGCGCCGAGCTGCACGCCCAGCTGATGTTCGGCATCACCGCCTCCGTCAGCGGCACCCTGACCACGACCTGGGGGTCGTCCTCGCAGGTCTCCGGTGACGTGAAACCGAACTCCCGGGTGCAGACCATCGCCACCCAGCGGCGCAGCCGCAAGCAGTACACCTACGAGATCCCGGTGACCTTCGACGGTTTCCTCGCCGTGCGCTACGCCGTGCCGGTGGACGTCCTGTCGCCCCCGCAGCCCGGCAACCCCGCCCAGGCCCACGTCGTCGCCCGCGACATCGGCGACATCGACCTGACCGGCAACGGCACCTTCCGCGTCAAGGGCGTGGCAGAAGTCGTGTCCGCGCTCGACGTCGACCACACGGTGTTCGAGAGCGAAACCCTGACCTACAGCCCCCGAGCCCTCTACAAGGGCCCGTGACCGGGCGATGCCCACCACTCGACGAGAACACGGCCAGAGGTGACGACCATGGTGTTCGACAACATCTTCAACTTCGCCAACGCGGGAGCGGGGATCTTCTCGGTCGACCGCGACGGGACGAAACCACGACCGGGTGGGAACGTCGACTTCGAGGACGCCGACGACGACACCTACGACGACTCCCACGGCAGCCTGTTCAGCAGCGCGATCCACGGCGCGTCCGACCGCGCCAAGGTCGTGCAGGAACAATCGCCCGAAGCACGAGCGGTGCTGGGCTTCCTCGGCGCCTTCATCGCCAACGCCCAGACCTCGGCCGCCGCACAATCCCGGTACGCCGCCAACCCGCAGTCGATGTCCGACGTGGCCTCGGCCGGCATGACCGCCTCCAGCACGACGGTGACCGGCAACAGCGACCTGAAGAAGGACCCCGACCTGGAGAACCGGCCGAAGAAGAGCGACTTCGCCCAGGCCCCCGAAGCGCCCGAGGCGAAAGCCAAGACACCGCCCGGGACCGCCACCCCCGACGCATGACCGGACGGGCCGACCGGCGTCCCGGGTACCGACTCCCACCGGTCCCGGTCGTCACCCCGTGCTGCCGGACCACATGATCGAGCTGATCCGCGAGCCGCGGCGCCGACCGCGCCGGAACGCGGGGTTCGCGGCCTCGCCGGACCGGTCCGGGACCGGAGGTTCCCGGGTTCCTCGCGCCGGCGCGGCGGCCTGGTCGGATCGGGGAAATGCGCGAAGACGGGGGCGGCGGCGGTCGAGGAAGTCCCGGGCGGCGGCCACCACGCCGAGGTCGTGGCGGCCGAGCCGTGCTCCTGCACCTGGCAGGTGACGCGTCAGAGCCCCAGGCGCCGGTACTCGGCTTCGACCATCTCCGCCCGTTCCGCCGGGTCGATGGCCCGCGGGTCGGCGTCCTTGGTGTCGCTGGGGCGCGCGTACCGGTCGAACGCCGCGATCTTCTCGGCCTGCTTCTCCCGGATGCGCTCATCGATGGTGTCCTTGGCGAGCAGTCGGTGGACCTGGACGACGCCGACCCGGCCCATCCGGTGTGCCCGGGCGACGGCTTGCTCCTCCTTGGACGGACGCCACTGCGGTTCGGTGATGACCACGACCGACGCGGCCTGGATGTTCAGCCCCTCGCCGCCGGTCTCGATCTGCGCCAGCAGCACCGCGTGCCCGGCCTTCCCGGTGAAGTCGTCGATCAGGCCCTGCCGCCGCGCGGCCGGCGTGTTGCCGTCCAACCGGCCGACGACCCCGTCTCCGAGCCTGGCGGAGGCGATGTCGAGCACGCGGTGGAAGTACGAGAACACGATGACCTTGCGCCCGTCGTCCCGGGCCTCCTTCACGATGTCCTCCAGCCGCTCCAGCTTCTCTGACCCGTGATCGAAGGTGGCTTGGCGCATCGCCATGGCGTCCCTGGTCGCGACGGCTCCGCGGTAGGCGTCGAGGTCTCGCGCGCTCGGGAGCACCCAGTCGTCAATCTCGATCTTGTTCGGCAGCTCCGTGAGGACGTCTTCGACGTTGCGCCGCAGGTACACCGGAGCGACCCGGCGTCGGAACTCCTCGGCGTCGACGCTCGCGCCCCCAACGGCCAGGCGTGCGGCCGCGTCCTGCAGGTCGGTGTGCTTGGCGATCTCTTGCACCCAGTTGCCCATCAGGGTCAGCGGGCAGACCACCAGGAAGCGGCGCGGCCCGGTCGCCGCCAGGTGGACCACGGCGGCCAGGGCCTGCACGGTCTTGCCCAGGCCCATCTCGTCACCGAGGATGCACCTGCGCCGCAGGACGGCGAACCGGGCTCCGAACAGCTGGTAGCCGTACAACGTCGCCTTCAGGCCCGCGATGTCCAAGCCGACCGAGCCGACCTCGTTCCACGCGGAAGTCGCGCGTCTCCGGGGAAGTGAGGACGCTGTCCAGGTCCAGCAAGGCGTCGACCACGCGCTGCCTGCGCGACCCCCACGTCATCGCCATGCGCCACCAACTGCGCGCCGGGGCGACGGCGCGGGCGACCGACCCCACGCGCTCGGCGAAGCGCTCCGAGCGTGCCAGCACCGCCGATCGCGTGGCGATGGCCTGCCGGAGGGCGGCGATGACGCACAGGAGGTCGGTGTGGGCGGGATCGGGGCGCTCCGGGTCGAAGCGGATCCGGACCCCGCGGCGGGTCTCCTCGACCAGTTCCCGCGCCGCCTCAGCGGCTCTCACCGCGGTGTGCGGACCGACGCCGTGGTGTTGCCGCAAGGTCTCGGAGTCGTGGGGCAGGAGTTCGGCCACGCTCCTGTACCCGGCGTCCACCAAGGCTCTGAGCTTCGTCCGCTCATCCACCCACGGGCGGAGGTCCGTCACCGGACGTGCGGCCAACCGGGCGTGGACCTCGGCTTCGACCAGTCCGGCGACGCGCGCCCGGCCATCACTCCCCAGGTGCTCCGCACGCTCGGCATGAGCTGCCCCGGCTTCGACCAGGCGGTCCACTTGTCCGAGCAGTTCCCTCGCCCGTCCGCGGACCGATGTGCCCGCCGCGCCCTTCCGCCCCACTTCAGCAGTGTCCACCGGAGGGGGACGACGAGGCATCGGTCATGCGGGTGTCAGCCTTCCGGACGCACACCGGTCCCGACGAACCCTCAACTTCCCAACACGGCTTCGACCTTCGCGTCCCACAACCCGGTCTCCGGGTGGGATGGCCCTCCGGGCACGTGCTGAGCACTGGCGCTGCCACAGGTCGCGCAGGACCGTCAAAAACGCTGCTCCCGTTCGACCAGGCGCAGGTTCACGTCGAGGGCGATCTCTTCGGGCTCCGCAATCCGGCGGTCCTGCGGAGGCCGTGGGACGTCAAGGTGCCAGGACAGCCGGTCCGTGGTTCGGTCGAGGCGGGGTGCGCGCGCGACGATCGAGGATGCCGTGGGTGGCGGTGAGGTGCCGAAGACGGGCCAGGACGCCACCGCGTCCGGGAACGCCGTGGTGGTGCAGGCCGGTCGCGACGCCACGGTCACCGTCCACCGAGGGCACCCGGCGCGGGTGGCGTGGCCGGTGCGGGTCGGGCTGCCGCACACACCGGCCGACCACTACCGGCAACGCCACGCCCACACCGAACTGGTGGAGGCGTTGGCCGCCGGGCACTCGGCCGTGCTGGTCGGCGGTGGGCGGCGCGCGGGCGTGGTCGTGTCGGGGCTGGGCGGGGTCGGCAAGTCCCAACTGGCCGCCCACCACGCCTGGCGGGTGTGGCGCGACCCGCCCGCACGACCGCCGACGCCCTCCGCACCATCTGGCCCACCATCGACACCACCTCGCCCAAGCCTTGCGCTCCAACACCACCACCCTTCACACCCACACCACCCCCGCCCTGCTCACGCCCGCACTCCACGATGTGCTCCAACGCGCGGGGGAGTTCTCTGAGCGGCAGCGGCCAGGTCCACGCCGCCGTCACCTACTGGAACACCCTCCACGACCACACCCGCTTCCGGCTGGGCCCCGACCACCCCGACACCCGCACCACCCGCGGCAACCTCGCCCACTGGCGGGAAGTGGTGGAGCGACAGGACGCCGACACCCGACGAATGACGTCTGCCGTTCCCCGGTTGACGCGTCGAGCCGTGTCACTACGGAATTCCGAATCGGCCGTTTCGGTAACACGCTCGACACATGTGGACGATTCCACGCGCCCTTGACCTGCCAAAACAATCATCGAACGCCACCGGCTCGGCGGTATGGGCATGCCGGACCGGGAAAGTATCGTTTCGGATCCGCCGGGTTCATAAACGGCGTTGCCGATCGGTTTCCGAGCTCCGCTCGCACCTCTCGGGTGACCGATCGGCGCTTCCCTGCACCCTCGCCTGAAAGGGTTGCCCAGTGAGTTCTCCGCGTATCGTCCGATTAGCCGGTGCGGTCGTCCTCGCGATCGGTCTCGCCATTCCGTCCCTGCCCGCGGTCGCCGCGCCCAGCGGTGTGGCGACCACGTCCTCCACCTCCGCACCGCGCGTCTCCCTCGGTATGGCCGAGGCGATGCAGCGCGACTTCGGCCTCACCGCCGAGGGCGTGCAAACACGCCTGGCCCAGGAGGAAAAGGCCCGTGGTGTCGAGGTCGTCGCCCGCAAGGTCTACGGCGCCGCCTACGCGGGCAGCTGGTTCGACCCCGCGACGGGCAAGCTCGCCGTCGCGGTGGCCGGTGACGCCGCTGCCGACAAGACCGGCCTCGACGTGACCGTCGTGCCCGTCGCGCACACCTACGCCCAGCTCGACGCCACCAAGACCGCGCTCGACCGGCTGGCCGGCAAGGCCGCGCCCGCCGGGGTGAACGGCTGGTACGTCGACGTGCAGACCAACACTGTCGTCGTCACCGTCAACCGGCACAAGGTCGACGCCGCCGTGACGGAGTTCGTCGACGAGGCGAAGTCCCTGCACCACGCCGTGCGCGTGGTGCAGGAGGACCACTCCCCCGTGCCCTACGCCGACGTCGTCGGCGGCTGGCCGTACTGGATCAACAACGCGGGCCGGTGCTCCATCGGCTTCGCCGTGTACGGCGGGTTCGTGACCGCAGGCCACTGCGGCACCCCCGGCTCCCAGGCCACCGACCAGTACGGCGCGCTCTACGGCTACTTCGCCGGCTCCACGTTCCCCTACTACGACTACGCGTGGGTGCGGACCGTCGCGGGCGTGAACCTGTGGGGCTACATGGAGGGCTACAACGGCTACTGGTACTACGTGCGCGGTTCCGCGCAGGTCCCGGTGGGCTCCGGCGTGTGCCGCTCGGGCTCGACCACCGGGATGTGGTGCAACTACATCCAGGCCCGCAACCAGACCGTGAACTACCCCCAGGGCGTCGTCTACAACCTGACCCGCACGAACGTCTGCGCCGAGCCCGGCGACTCCGGCGGCTCGTGGCTCAGCTCGAACCAGGCCCAGGGCGTGACCTCGGGCGGCTCGGGCAACTGCTCGACCGGCGGAACCACGTACTACCAGGAGGTCAACCCGATCCTGTCCGCCTACGGCCTGTCGCTGATCCTGTCCTGATCGCCGACACGTCCCCCATCCGTGGGTGGGCGCGGGCCCGGGGGCCGATACGCGAGCAGCCACGTGGGGCGCGGGGGGGGGGGGTTGGGGGTGGGGTGGGCGGCCAGGCGGTCCCCCACA
>NZ_JBHYXZ010000032.1:7074-67234 GCF_042752395.1 Actinosynnema sp. NPDC059335
CCCCGCCCCCGCCCCCCCCGCGGCCCCCCGCCCGGGCGCCCCGCGGCCCGGTTGTCGGGGGTGCGTTCGCGGCCGCAGCCGGCGTCGACCGCTCGTCCAGCACGAAGGCGCGGTCGAGCACGCCTTGGTCGGGGGCGGTCGCCCGTGGGCCCTACTCCAGGTCCCACACGGTGGCCGTCACGCTGATCGACGGGGTCAGTTCGTTGGGCCCGGGGGTTCGGGTCACGGTGAAGTAGCCGACCCGGCCGCCACGGGTTCGGAGGCACGCGGTGGTGCCGCGGCGGACGGCTGTCCATTTCCGGCCGAGGTTGGTGTCCAGCAGGTTCGCGCACTGCGCCAGGTCCGGGGGGATCGCTCCGTCCCACTCGACCACGGCAACGCCCGCGACTTCGTTCTCCGACCCGTAGTAGAGGTCCCCGGTCACGGCCGGGCCGGGCGGGCTCTGGTCCAGCCACCAACCGCCGCCCGGGCCGCCGTAGCCGCCCAGCTCCAGGTTGCCCGTCCACCAGACGGTCGCAGGTGCGGGTGTCGGCGTCGTCGTGGCGGTCGGCGGTCGGGTGGTTGCAGTGGATGCTTCCGGCGGGGCCGGCGACGTCGTGGTCGTCGCCGTGGTCGTGGTCGCGGGGCGTTCTGCGTCGAGCACCGGTGATCCGGTGGTCGGTCCGTTCCAGGTCGCCCAGGTGACAGCGGCTGCCGCCACCACCACCGACACGCCGACCGCAACCCACGCCCAACCCGGGACGTGCAGGTCCACGCCGTACACCTTGACGTCCCGGCCGGCCTGGTTGACGTTGGAGCCGTTCGCCGCGCTGCCCACCTGGTCGATCCGCTCCGGTCCCGGTTCGTCGCCGCTCGCCACCTTGCCCCCCATCGACCGCATCCGGTCACCATCGATACCAGACAGCGCCGGTCTGGCGGGTCGCAACGGTGAACGCGCCGGCCGCGTCGCGCGACTTCTCGATCAGGGTGTACGACCGACTGATGCACGCGTCACGGCGATCGACACCTACGCCCCGGCCGACCTCCGGCAGTGGGGCCGCGGGAGGGTGCCCTGCATCCCACCGCGGGCCGGGCCACAACCCCATGATCTTGCTGGTCCACGGAGGTCTGGGGGACGGCATGAACGCCGACCGGTTCTGGACGTTGCCCGGAATCTCCCCGGCCCTGCGCGAGGAAGGCTTCCGCGTCCTGGCCCCCGACCGTCCCCGGCGGCCGCCCCACTGGGCCGCCGAAGCCGAGCACCTGGCGGCTGTCCTGCCCCGGCACCCCGTGACCGTCGTGGCCGGGTCGAACGGATGCTCGGCGGCCGTCCGCCTGGCGCTGGCGTTTCCGCATCTGGTCGAAGGACTGTTGCTGGCCTGGCCCGCGACCGCCGGGGACGCTGCCGTGGACTTCCGCGCCCGAGCCGATCTGGCCTCGCTCGGCGCGTCGGACCAGGACATCCGTGCGCTGCTGGACGGGCAGACGCTGCGGGGCGTCACCGACGACGAACTGGCCGGCCTCGCCATGCAGACCGGCGTACTCCCCTCGAATCCCGGGAATCGGGCCCACCAACGGCGAACAGTCGACGCGCTCCTGCGGCTGGTCCCGGACAGCGAGGAGCTTCCCGGTTGCCCGGAACCGCCCGATCCGGGCTTCGCCGCTCACCTCGACCGGTTCCTCGCCACGATCACCGAGTTCGCCGGCCGATGACGTTCGGCCCCATTCCGACAGTCTGATGTCCGACGTCACCGGAGCAGGGAGAGCAACCGGCCGCGATCGTCCGAGGGCTGCACATGGTGTCCGGCCCCACCGTGGATTCCGGTGACGCGCCCGACGCGCCGGCCGGGCTTTGCAGCGGACCGTGGAGCCAGTTGCCACCGGCGTCGCCCAGGCATCCGTGTTCGGGGCGGGACGCCACGGCTGCCGACGACGTGCGCACCGGCACCCCGTCTTCGAGGCCCGCCCGGTCGGAAGACGTGTCTCCGATATGGGCGACACGCGCCAGGACATCGCGCGCTGACGCGACCTGGCCGCCTTCGGCCACGTTGATCCCGACCACCGGGCGGTGGTATAAGGGTTTCGGTGCGATTCCAAGGTGCGGTGGTGAGAGCCCACCGGTTCCGCCGGTCACGGCGGGACGACTCGGTGCGATTCCGAGGCCACGCGGTGAGACCCCGCCTCTGCTCGGGCCCGTTGGCGCGGCCCCTGTTCCCGCGCGCGGTGAGGACCGACCTCCCGCGGTCGAGAGGCGGAGTCACATGTACACCGGACACATCCACGAGGTCGGCACGGTGCTGGCCGTCGACCGGACGGGCATCGCGGTCAGCGCGCCCGGGACGGCCACCGCCGGCCCCGGGTCGATCTGCCTGAACGGCGTCGGGCTCACCGTCGTCCCCGACGAGCGGGGGTCGGGCGCCCTGGCGGCGGCGCTGTCGCCGGAGACCCGGCGGAGGTCCACGTTGGACTCGATCGCGCCCGGCGCGCGGGTCAACGTGGAGGCGCCGCTGGCGTTGGGCGACCGCGTGGGCGGTCACCTGGTGCAGGGCAACGTGGACGCCGTGGGCAAGGTCGTCCGGGTCGACGACGAGACGACCGCCAGGCGGTTGTGGATCAAGCCGCCGGAGCGGTTCCTCCCGCTGGTCGTCCCGAAAGGACAGATCGCCGTCGACGGGGTCAGCCTGACCGTCGCCGACGTGTCCCGCGACCGCTTCTCCGTCGCACTGGTCCCCGTCACGGTGGCGAACACCACCCTCGGCGACCTGGCGGCCGGTGATCGCGTGAACCTGGAACCCGACCTCCTCACCCGCCTGGCGCGGCGCTGGCCCGCCGACCCCGGACGCGCGGTGACCGAGGCGGTCGCGGCGCTGCCGTGGGCGGGACGCCGCTCGGGCGCGCGTGGTGTGCAGGAGGCCGTCGCGCAGCTCGCCGCGGGCGGTGCGGTGGTGGTGTGGGACCCGGACCTGGAGGGCGAGGGCGACGTGGTGTTCGCGGGGGCGAACCTGCGGCCGGAGGCGTTCACCTTCCTGCTCACCCAGGTCTGCGGCCACCCGACGGTGCCGTGCGCGCCCGAGGTGTTGGAGCGGCTGGGGATCGGTCCCATCCCCGGACCGGGTGACCGGCACGGCACCCGCGCGCACGTCCCGGTGGACCTGGCCGCCGGCGCCGGCACCGGGGTGTCCGCGGCCGAGCGCGCGGCCACCGTCCGCCGCCTCGCCGACCCGCGCGCCGTACCGGGCGACTTCATCGGGCCGGGCCACGTCTTCCCGCTCGCCGCGCGTCCCGGGGGGCTCGCCGAGCGCGGCGGCCACACCGAGTCCACCGTGGCCCTGTGCGTGGCGGCCGGCCTGCCCCCGGTCGGGGTGTGCTGCGAGGTCATGAACCCGGACGGGACCATGGCGAGGGCCGCCGACCTGGAGGTCGCCGCGCTGCGCTGGGGTCTGCCGCTGGTCGACGTGGACGACCTCCGGAAGTACCTGTGAGCACGGCGGGACGCGACCTCTACGACGACGACCGGTTCTTCGAGGAGTACCGCCTGCTGCGGGGTTCGGCCGCCGCGATCAACGACGCCGTCGAGGTCCCCGCCCTGGCACGGGTGCTGCCTCCCGTGGCGGGGGCGGCGGTGGTCGACCTGGGCTGCGGAACCGGCGCTCTGGCACGCCGGCTGGCCGACGCGGGAGCGGCGGACGTCCTGGCGGTGGACTCGTCCCGGCGCATGCTGGCGCTGTCCACCCCGCACCCGCGGGTCCGCCTGCTGCGCGCCGACCTGGACGACCTCGCGCTGCCCCCGTCCTCGGCGGACCTGGTCGTCAGCAGCCTCGCCCTGCACTACGTCGCCGACTACCCGGGGTTGGTGCGGCGGGTCGCGCGCTGGTTGCGGCCGGGCGGGCGGTTCGCGTTCTCGGTCGAGCACCCCGTCTGCACCGCGGCCGACCCCATGACCGGGTGGTTGCGCACGGAGCACGGCACGGTGTGGCCGGTCGACGACTACGCGGCGGAAGGCCCGCGGACCCAGGACTGGATCATCGAGGGCGTGCGCAAGCACCACCGGCGGGTGAGCACGCTGATCGGTGCGCTCCTCGCCGCCGGCCTGGAGCTGACCGCCGTTGACGAGCCGGTGCCGGACGTCGCGGCGCACCCCGGGCTGGCCGAGCACCTGCGGCGACCGCCGGTGCTGGTGCTGGCCGCCCGCCGCGGTGAGGGGTGAACGCGGGTCGGCGGCGCCTCCGACGTGGTGGTCGCGCGGGATGACGACCCGGAGCGGCGGCCGAGGGTGGTCCCGCACGGCCCCGGCACGCCGGTCCTCGGTCGGGGCGATCTCGGCGACGTCACCCGATGAGGGGCGACGCGGCGGTCGGGATCGGTATGCCGTATCGGCCACTCGGGGGTCGGCTGTCGACGGCGGGCGGAGCGGGCCGGCACGGTGGGGGCACGTGGTCCGAGGAGGAGGCGCACATGCGCGGTGCCCTGCTGGGGTTCGTGACGGCGGTGGCCGTCGTGGTGGCCGGGGTGACCGTGCCCGCGTCCGCCACGGAGATCGGCGAGTGGGTCGGGCCGTACGACGTGTTCGAGCAGTGCGAGGCCGACCGGAAGCAGGACACCCGCAGCTCGGGCCAGGTGTGCCAGCCGCGGGTGTTCGCGTGGTTCTACTTCGCGAACGGCGTGTGACCGCGTGGCGCGCGTGAAGCTCGCCGTCGCGCTCGCCGCGGTGGTGGCGGTGGTCGTCGGTGCGCCCGCCCAGGCGGCGGGCCGGACGCGGTACGTCGCGAGCTACCCGTCGTTGGACGACTGCGTGGTGGCCGGCGCGGTGCAGCAGGGTGACGAGGGCTGGTGGGACTACGAGTGCCGTCCCGACGGGTCGGGCACCTACGCGCTCTACGCCGTCTACTACCCGTAGCCGGGTTTCGCCCCCGGTGCGGGCGACCACCGGCTGCCCACCGCCGGCTGCTCACCACCGGCTGCTCACCACCGGCTGCTCACCACCGGCTGCCCACCGCCGGCTGCCCACCGCCGGCTGACGATCCCGGGCCGTCCGATCCCGGCTCGACCTGCCGGTGATCCTGGTTGGTGGCGGGGCGAACGGCAGGTGCCGGCCGCGGGTGCACGCCGTGCGGAGGTTCGTGGAACGTCCGGACCACCAGGCCGACCGCGCCACCCGCGCCACCGACGACCGGGTTCGTCGGCGCGCGTCGTCCGGACCACCGCCCGCCGACGACGGGGGCACGGTCAAGGCCGTGACCCCGTCACGGGTTCCGTGCCTGCGCGGAACCCGTCGGCCGGTGTGCGGTGCGCCCCTTCGATCAGCTCCGATCCCGATGTCGGGGACGGGCGGTCTCAGTCCGACGGCGGCTTGCTCACCCGGTAGTGCTCGCCGGTCACGGTCATCGTCTGGCCCCGGTAGTTGCGCAGCGCCAGGCCGTCCTCGACCACCTCGTGGTAGGGCAGGCTGACCGGGATCTTGCCGATCCGCGTGGTCAGCACGTACTGCGGCACGCCGAAGCCGGTCATGTGCCCCTGCAGGCCCTCCATGATCTCCCACCCCTTCTCGATCGAGGTCATGAAGTGGGAGACGCCGGTGACGTTGTCGCAGTGGTAGAGGTAGTACGGCCGGACCCGGATGCGCAGCAGGTCCGTCATCAACTTGCGCATCGTGTCCACGTCGTCGTTGATGCCCTTGAGCAGCACGGTCTGGTTGCCGACCGGCACGCCGTGGCGCAGCAGGCGGTCCACGGCGGCGGCCGCCTCGGGCGTGATCTCCCGCGAGTGGTTGAAGTGGGTGTTCAGCCACACCGGGTGGTACCGGGACAGCATCTCGCAGAACTCGTCGGTGATGCGCTGCGGCAGCAGCACGGGGAACCTGCTGCCGATGCGGATGATCTCGACGCTCGGGATGGCGCGCAGGCCGGAGATGATGGTCTCCAGCTTCTCGTCCCGGTAGGACAGCGGGTCGCCGCCGGTGAGCAGGACGTCGCGGATCTCCGGGTGCTCCCGGATGTAGCGGAAGTCCTCCTCGAAGTCCCCGCCCTCGTTGTCGCGGAAGTAGGTGCCCTCCACGTCGGTGGTGTGGAACTTGCGGGTGCAGTGGCGGCAGTACACCGGGCACGACTCGGTGATCAACATGATCACCCGGTCGGGGTACTTGTGCACGATGCGGTTGGTCTTGCGGTAGAACATGTCGCCGACCGGGTCCACGTCGGCGTCCGGGAACTCCAGCAGCTCGCCGTGCGACGGCACGGCCTGCAACCGGACCGGGCAGTCGGGGTCCTCGGGGTCCATCAACGACGCGTAGTACGGCGTCACGCTCCAGCGGTACTTGCCCGCCGTCTCCGCGATCGCCTCTTCCTCCGCGGGGCTGACCTTCACCCACTCGCGCAGCTTGTCGAGGTTGGTGACGCGGTTGCGCATGTGCCAGCGCCAGTCCGACCACTGCTCGGGGGTGGGCGAGCCCGGCGCCGAAGCGGGCGCGGCGAATGACTCCGACATGTGTTCTCCGTTGCTCAGGAGGTGGCTGGGAGCTGCTGAAGGCGGCGTTCCCGCTTCACGACCGCGGGTTCGACCGGTCCGGCGGTCGTGGCCGTCGTCAGGACCGCGGCCAGTTCCGCCACGGTCGGTGTCTCGAAGAGCTGGCGGACGGGCAGGTCGCAGTGCAACTGCGCGCGCAGGCGGGTGACGACCTGGGTGGCGAGCAGCGAGTGCCCGCCCAGCGCGAAGAAGTTCGCGTGCACGCCGACGCGGTCCACGCGCAGCAGCTCGCACCAGATCGCCGCGACGGCCTTCTCCACGTCCGTGCGCGGCGCGACGTGCTCCTCGCCGCCCGCGCGGTCCGGTTCGGGCAGCGCGGCCCGGTCGACCTTGCCGCTGCGGTTGAGCGGCAGCGCGGGCAGCGGGTGCACCGTCGCGGGCACCATGTAGTCCGGCAGCCGATCGCGCAGGTGCGCCCGCAGGGCTTCGGGGTCCGCGTCGCCGACGACGTAGGCGACGAGGAGCGGGCCGACGCCCGGCACGTCGCGGGCCACCACGACGGCGTCGGTGACGTCGGGGCGCGCGAGCAGGACGGCTTCGACCTCGCCCGGCTCGACGCGGAACCCGCGCACCTGGACCTGGGTGTCGAGGCGGCCGAGGTAGTCCAGCGAGCCGTCGGGCAGCCAGCGGACGAGGTCGCCGGTGCGGTAGAGGCGCTCGCCGGAGCCGAACGGGTCCGGCACGAACCGGTCCGCGGTGAGGTCGGGCCGGCCGACGTAGCCGAGGGCCACGCCCGGCCCGCCGACGTGCAGGTCGCCGGGCACGCCCACGCCCACCGGGCGCAGGTGGCGGTCGAGCACGTGCACGCGGGTGGCGGGCAGCGGGATGCCGATGGGCGGCACCCGCGACCCGGTCGCCGGCACGTCGCAGCTCGTGGTGACCACCGTGGCCTCGGCCGGGCCGTACATGTTGAGCAGGGTGAACGGCGCGTCGGCGGGAGGTCGCTTGCGCAGCGCGTCGCCGCCGGTGGTCAGCACCCGCAGCGGGCTGTCGGCGGGCCACGGCACGTCGAGCGCGAGTTCGCACAGCGGCGTGGGCAGGAACCCGATCGTGATGCGGTGCTCGGTCAGCCAGCGCACGGCGTGCTCGCCGGAGGCGGTGGTGTCCGGGTCGGCGAGGTGCAGCTCGGCGCCCGCGGCCAGGGCCGACCAGATCTCCAGCACGGACACGTCGAACCCGGTGCCCGCGATCTGCGTCATCCGGTCGTGCTCGGTCGTCGCGCAGTCGGCGTTGTACCAGTCGACGCGCAGCGCCAGCCCGCCGTGGTCGAGCAGCACGCCCTTCGGCTGCCCGGTCGAACCGGAGGTGTGGATGACGTAGGCGGCGTCGTCGGGGCCGATCGGCACGGTGGGGGCGGGCGCGGGGTCGCGCGGTTCGTCCACCGCGACGACGGGGCCCGCGAAGCCCTCGACGAGGTGCCGGGTCTCCCCCGTGACCAGCACCGCCGCCGCGCCGGCCGTGGCGAGCACCTGCGCCACGCGGGCCGCGGGGAACGCGGCGTCCACGGGGGCGTACGCCGCGCCGGCGCGCATCGCGGCCAGGGAGCCGATCACGTACTCGATCCCGCGCGGCGCGCACACCACCACCCGGTCGCCGCGACGGACGCCCAGCGCCACCAGGTGTGCGGCGAGCCGGGCCGAGAGGTCGTCCAGGTCCGCGTACGAGGTGCGCCGGTCGCCGTGCACCAGGGCGGTCGCCGAGGGTCGTCGCGCGGCCTGCGCCGCGATCCGGGCGGGCACCGGGCGCCGGCTGCCGGTGGCCGGGCGGGGCGCGCCGAACCGCCGCAGCACCAGCTCGCGCTCGGCGTCGGGCAGCACGTCCAGGTCGTGCACGCGGGCGTCCGGGTCGCGCACGACGGCGCGCAACAGCGTCTCCCACCGGTCCAGCAGCCGCACGGCCGTGGCCCCGTCGAACAGGTCGGTGGCGTACTGGAGGTCGCAGTGCAGTCCGTCGGCGTCGACCACGACGACGAACGTCAGGTCGAACATGGCCGCGTTGTCCTCGCCGCGCAGCCGCCGCACGGTCAGCCCGTCCAGCTCCAGCGCGGACCAGCTGCCCTCCTGGTAGTCGAACAGCACCTGGAACAGCGGCGTGCGGCTGGACGACCGCTCCACCCGCAGCAGCTCCACCACCTGTTCGAGCGGCAGGTCCTGGTGGGCGTAGGCGGCCGTGACGGTGTCGCGGGCACGGGCCGCCAGCTCGCCGAACGCGGGGTTGCCCGACACGTCCGTGCGCAGCGCGAGGGTGTTGACGAACAGGCCGATGACGCCCTCGGTCTCCTCGGTGGCGCGGTTGGCCGTGGTGCCGCCGACCACGATGTCGGTCTGCCCGGTGTGGCGGGCCAGCAGCGCGTTGAACGCGGCGAACAGCACCAGGTACAGCGTGACGCCGTGCCGGTCCGCGACCCCGCGCAGGCCGTCGACCAGGTCGGGCGGCAGGTCGTGGAACCGGCTGCCGCCGGTGGTGCCGCGCACCGCGGGGCGGGGCCGGTCGGTGGGCAGCTCCAGCAGCGCGGGCGCGCCGTCCAGGGTGGTGGACCAGAAGTCCTGCAACCGCGCCAGCTCGGCGTCGCGCAGGGAGGCGCGCTGCCACCGCGCGTAGTCGGCGTACTGGATCACCGGTGGTGGCGGCACGGCCACGTCGCGCCCGGTCTCGCGGGCGTAGAAGGCGGTCAGCTCGCGGATGAACAGGTCCTGCGACCAGCCGTCGAACACCAGGTGGTGCCAGGTGAACGCGAGCAGGTGCCGGTCCGGGCCCGTCGGGTACACCGCGGCGCGCAGCAGCGGCCCGGAGGTCAGGTCGAACGGCCGGTCCGCCTCGCGCCACGCCTCGGCCACCGCCTGCTCGGGCGACCGCCCCGCCACCACGGCGACGGTCAGCTCCAACGCGGGCGCGATCCGCTGCATCGGCACGCCGTCCACGACGGCCACCGACGTGCGCAACGCCGCGTGCCGCGCCACGACGGCGTTGAGCGCGCGCTCCAGCGCGTCGACCCGCAACGGGCCGGTGAGGTCCAGCACCTCGGCGATGTTGTAGGCGGCGCTGTCGGGTTCGAGCTGGTCGATGAACCACAAGCGCTGCTGGGCGAACGACAGCGGCACGTCCTCCGCCGCGGCGTCGGCGCGGATCACCGACGCGTCGTCCGGCGCGGCCCCGGTCAGCAGCGGGGCGAGGTGGGCGGCCAGGTCCTTCAGCACGGGGAACCGGAGCATCTGCCGCACGGTGATCCGCACGCCCCACTTGCGCCGCACCCTCACCACGACCTTGGTCGCCAGCATCGAGTCGCCGCCCGCGCCGCGGAAGAAGTCCTCGTCCCGGCTCACCCGCCCGCGGCCGAGCACCTCGGCCCACATGGCGGCCAGCTCGCGCTCGACCGGCGTGGCCGGTTCGAGGAACTCCTCCGGGCGGGCGGGTCCGTCCACTTCGGACCGTACTTCCTCCACGACGCCGTCCCGGCGGACGCGGGCCAGGCGACCGTCCTCGCGGCCGTCCACCCACACGCGACCCGGCACGCCGACGGGGACCGGCGCGCCGTAGCGGTCGCGCAGCACGGCCGGCACGCCGTCCAGCACGACGGTCGCCTCGGCCTCGTCGGCCAGCGCGAGGTCGCCCACCCGGGTCCCCGGGGCGGTGAGCAGCGCGTCCAGGACGAGGAGGTAGCGCGCGGACAACGCTTCGACCGTCGGCCGGTCGAACAGGTCGGTGGCGTACTCGAAGCGGCACTCGACGCCGTGGTCGTCGTACTCCACGGCCAGTTCGAGGTCGAACTTCGCGGTGTCGTTGTCCATCGCCCGCAGCCGCACGTCCAACCCGGCCATCTCCGGCGGCGGGGTGGTGGCGTTGACCGAGCACATCACCTGGAACACGGGGTTCATGCCCGCGCCGCGCTGGGCGTCCAGCGCGTCCACGACCCGGTCGAACGGCACGTGCTGGTGGGTGAGGGCGTCCAGGACCTCCGCGGTGACCCGCTCGGCGACCTGCGCCAGCGTCGGGTTGTCGGACAGGTCCACGCGGAGCGCCACGGTGTTGGCGAAGAACCCGACGGCGCTCTCCCAGTCCGAGCGGGTGCGGTTGACCACCGGCACGCCGATGATCACCCGGTCCTGGTCGCCGTACCGGTGCAGCAGCACCGCGAGCGCCGCGGTCACGCCGGTGAACAGGGACGTGCCGCCCAGCCGGGCGCGCAGGTCCGCCGGCGCGGGCACGGGCACGTTGTCGCCGCGCGTGCTCGACCCGTCCGGGCGCGGCCGGTCGGCCGGGATGCCCGCCTCGCCCAGGTGGCCGGACAGGCGCTCGCGCCAGTGCGCGAGCTGCGCCTCGAACAGCGGACCGCCCGCCTGCCCCGCCTCCCACACCGCGTAGTCGGCGTACTGGGCGGCCGGCGGCAGGTCCGCGGGCACGTGGCGCGTGCGCGCCGAGTACAGCTGCCCGAACTCGCGGAACAGGATGCCCTCGGACCAGCCGTCGGTGACGATGTGGTGCAGGTTCAGCACGAGGTGGTGCTCGTGGTCGTCCGCGCGCAGCAGCGACGCCCGCAGCAGCGGCTCGGCGTCCAGGCGGAACGGTCGGGCGGCGGCGGACCGGACGGCCTCCTCGACCGCCGCCTCGCGGTCGGCGGCGGGCAGCGCGCGCAGGTCCACCACGTCGCGCGGCAGCGCCCACGGGTCGCCGATCACCTGGTAGACCTCGTCGTCCACGACCTCGAAGGTCGTCCGCAGCACCTCGTGCCGCGCCACCAGGTCGTCCAGCGCGCCCCAGAGCGCGTCCTCGTCCAGGGGTCCGCGCAGCCGGAGCGCGAACGGCACGTTGTAGGCCGCGTTCGGCCCGTTGAGCTGGTCGAGGAACCACAGCCGGTTCTGCGCGGCCGACGTCGGGACGCGGTCGGGTCGTTCGGTAGTCCGCACCGGCCCGGCCGGCGCGCGTCCCCCGGAGGGGAGCGACCCGGCGGCGGGCGCCCCGGAGGAGAGCATCCGGCGCAGGAGCTCCCGCCTGGCTTGCGCGACACTGTCGGCCATCGTCAGTCCCCTCCGTTCGCGGGCATGCGGACGCGCCCGCCCCGGAGCGCGGCACGGCGTCATCGCGCGGTGCGACCCGACCGGGGCGCCGGGAGATTTCCGGTGCGCCACCACCCGCATTTACGTACAGGTCCGAACAGGTCGTGGAACACCCGGTCGGCCTAATCCACCCGACTACTGCGACGAACTTCGCGGCATCTCCACCCCCAGCGCTTGCCGCTTCCCCTGGCCACTACAGCAGTCACCCCAGGGGTTGTCAAGGGAGCGAACTCAGGGCGTTTTCCCAAGCCAGCACAGGCTTTTTCGGCCCGTTGCGCTCCGTCCGGAGATGAGTTACGTTGCGATGGGATAAGCGATATTCCGCACAGTTAGCCGGACCCGTTTACCGATCGCTTTATCCACATTTGTCACCACCGTGCCGGATAGGCCGGTCGGGCGGTCGAGGGGGGCGGGCATGCACGACGCCGTGGTGGTGGGCGCCCGGGTCGCGGGCGCGGCCACCGCCCTCCTGCTCGCGCGCCGCGGCTACCGGGTCCTGCTGCTCGACCGCGCCAGGTTCCCCTCCGACACGATGTCCACGCTCTACATCCAGCAGCCCGGCGTGGCCAGGCTGGCCCGGTGGGGCGTGCTGGACGCGATCGCCTCCTCGGGCGCGCCGCGGTTGGACACGGTCACCTACACGGTCGGCGACGTGCGACTGCACGGCCGCGCGCCTGCGTTCGAGGGCGTCGACACGGCTTACGGCCCCCGCCGCCACGTGCTGGACCAGGTGCTGGTCGACGCGGCCGTGGCGGCGGGCGCGGAGTTCTCCGACGGCTCGTCGGTGCGGGGGCTGCTGAGCGACGGCGACGCGGTGACGGGCGTGCGGTTCCGCGCGCCCTCGGGCGCCGAGGTCGCCGCGCCGGCGCACCTGGTCGTCGGCGCGGACGGGATGCGCTCGCGGGTCGCCGAGCTGGTCGCGGCCCCCGTCGAGGTCGAGGACCCGCGCCTGAGCTGCGTGTACTACTCGCTGTGGACCGGGCTCGACACCGGCTTCGGGTTCCACGAGCGCACCGGGCGCTGGGTCGCCACCATCCCCACGCACGACGGCGCGACCGTCCTCGCCACCTACTTCCCGCAGGACCGGTTCGACGAGGTCCGCGCCGACCCGCGCGCCGCGCACCTGGACGCCCTGGCCACCACGGCGGGCGAGGTGTTCGGGCAGCTGGCGGGCGGCGAGCAGGTCGGCAGGCTGGTCGGCACGGGCGACCAGCGCAACTTCTTCCGCCGGGCGGCGGGTCGCGGCTGGGCGCTGGTGGGCGACGCGGGGCACCACCGGGACACGATCACGGCGCAGGGCATCTCGAACGCCTTCCTCCAGGCGGAGCTGCTGACCGACGCGCTCGGCGACGGTTTGCGCGACCCCGGCGCGAGGGCCGCCGGGCTGCGCGCCTGGGCCGCGCGGCGTGACGACGAGCTGGTCGAGAGCTACCACGGCACCTTGGGGCTCGCGCGGCTGGAGGTCACCGACGCCCGCCTGGCGATGCTGCGCGCGATCGCCGCGGACCCCGAGCTGACCTCGGGTTACTTCGCGGTCGTCGCCGGGATCATGCCGATGGAGGACCTCCTGACCGAGGAGCTGCTCGACTCAATCTGACGCGCCACTGGGGAGGCGGAGCGATTTGGCTGCGGTACCGCGCGGGATCACCACGGCTGCCGACGTCGTCGGCGTGGGGTTCGGACCGTCGAACCTGGCGCTCGCGGTGGCGCTGGAGGAGGTCGGCACGCTGACGGCCGGCTTCTTCGAGCGCCAACCGCGGTTCGGCTGGCACCGGGGGATGCTGCTCGACGGGGCGACGATGCAGGTGTCCTTCCTCAAGGACCTGGTGTCCATGCGCAACCCCGCGAGCAGGCACAGCTTCGTGGCCTACCTGCACGCCCGGGGCCGGCTGCCGGGGTTCATCAACAGCAAGACGCTCTACCCGCTGCGGATCGAGTTCCACGACTACCTGGAGTGGGTGGCCGGGCACTTCGCCGACGCCGTCGCCTACGGCAGCGAGGTGGTCGGCATCGAACCGGTCGCCGAGGACGGCGCGGTCGAGCACCTGGACGTGCTGGTGCGCCGGGACGGCCTGGTCACGACCCACCGCGCCCGCAACGTGGTGATCGCCACCGGCCTGGTGCCGGTGCTGCCGCCGGGCGTGCGCGACTCGGCCCGCGTCTGGCACAGCGGCGAGCTGCTGCACCGGGTGGAGGCGCTGGGGGCGCTGGAGCCGCGCCGGGTGGCCGTGATCGGGGCGGGCCAGAGCGCCGCCGAGGTCACCGACCACCTGCACCGCGCGCTGCCCGGCGCGGAGGTGCTCGCGGTGTTCTCCCGGTACGGCTACAGCGTGGCCGACGACAGCCCGTTCGCCAACGCGGTGTTCGACCCGGAAGCGGTCGACCTGTTCTTCGACGCGCCGCCCAACACCCGGGCCCAGCTGCTGGCGTACCACGCGAACACGAACTACTCGGTGGTGGACGCCGACCTGTCCGCGCACCTGTACCGGACGCGCTACCGGGAGCAGGTGCTGGGCACGTCGCGGTTGCGGATCGTCAACGCGTCCCGGTTGCACGACCTGGTCGAGACCGACGACGGGGTGACGCTGCGGGTCGAGCACCTGCCCACCGGCGCCGTGTCCGCGCTCGACGTGGACGCCGTGGTGTGCGCGACGGGCTACCGGCCCGCGGACCCGACGCCGATGCTGCGCGGCCTGGCCAAGCTCGACGCGACGGGCCGGCCGGTGCTGGACCGGGACTACCGGGTCGTGACCTCGGACTCCGTGCACTGCGGCATCTACCTCCAAGGCGCGGTCGCCGAGCCCTCGCACGGGCTGTCCGCGGGCCTGCTGTCGACCACGGCCGTGCGGGCCGGGGAGATCGTCCGGTCGATCGTCGGCCACGGACGGTGAGGGGGTCGCCATGTACGTGCCACCGCTGTACCGAGCCACCCACGACGAGTGGCCGCGCGCGATCGTGCGGGACTACCCGCTGGCCACGCTGGTCACCAACGGGCCGCGCACCCCGCTGGCCACGCACCTGCCCGTCGTCCGGCCGCCCGACGCGCCGCAGGACGGCGACCTGGTCGGCGCCACGCTGTGGGGCCACCTCAACCGGGCGAACGGGCACTGGCGCGCGCTGGCCGACCGCCCGGCCGCGGTGCTGATCTTCACCGGGCCGAACTCCTACATCACGCCGACCACCTACCGCACCTCGCCGGCCGCCCCGACCTGGGACTTCGTCTCCGTGCACCTGCACGGCCGGGTGGAGCCGCTGGACAGCCGGGAGGAGTCGCTGGACGTGGTGAAGCGGACGGCGGAGGTGTTCGAGGCCGCGTTCGGCGACGGGTGGGTGGCCGAGTCGTCGCACGAGTACTTCGGCCGGATCGTCGGCGGCGTGGGTGCGTTCCGGTTCCACGTCGAGTCGGTGGACTCGATGTTCAAGCTCAGCCAGGAGAAGCCCCCCGAGGTGCAGGCCCGGATCATGGCGAGCCTGGGCGAGGCCGGCCGGGGCACGGCGCTGGAGCTGTGCCGGATCATGCGGCTGCACGGGCTGGGGCGTGACGAAGTGGAGGGCACATGACCGCTGCGACCCCGACCCTGTGGGGCGGCCCGGCGCGACCGCCGTGCCTGCTCGACTCCCTGGTGCGGGCGGCCCGCGAGCACCCGGAGCGGGTCGCCGTGGTCGACGGCGACCGCTCGTTCACCTACGCCCGGCTGCACGGGTGGGTCGGCGAGGTCGTCGCCCTGCTGCACGAGCGGGGCGTGCGCCCCGGCGACCGGGTCGCGGTGGCGGGCGCCCGCAGCGCCGAGGTCGTGACCGCGTTCCTGGCGGTGGCCGCGGTCGGCGCCACCTACGTGCCGCTGGACGCGGAGTACCCGGAGCGCAGGTTGACCCACATGCTGGCCGACAGCGGCGCGTCGCTGCTGCTGCACGCCGGCGCGCGGCCCGCGTTCGACTCGCCCGCCGTGCCGGTGGCCGTGCCCCCGCCCGGTCCCGGCGCGGCCTACGACGTGGTGGCGTGCTCGCCCGACCTGCCGGTGTACGTGATCTACACGTCCGGCTCGACGGGCTGGCCGAAGGGCGTCGCCCTCCCGCACAGCTGCCTGGACGGCATGGCCGAGTGGCAGCGCACCCACTCGCCGCGGCCGGACCTGCGCACCGCCCAGTTCGCGCCGCTGAACTTCGACGTGTCGTTCCAGGAGGTGCTGGGCACGCTGTGCGGCGGCGGCACGCTGGTGATCGTGCCCGAGGAGCTGCGGCAGGACCCGTTCGAGCTGCTGGACTGGCTCGCCGAGCACCGGGTGGAGCGGCTGTTCCTGCCCAACGTGGCGCTGACCATGCTGGCCGTGGCGGCGTCCGCCGAGGACTCCCTGGACCACCTGGCGCTGGTCGAGGTCAACACGGCGGGCGAGCAGCTGGTGTGCACGCCCGCGATCCGCGAGCTGTTCGAGCGGCTGCCGGGGTGCCGGCTGACCAACCACTACGGGCAGAGCGAGTCGGCGATGGTCAGCTCGCACGTGCTGACCGGGCCGCCCTCGTCGTGGCCCGCGCTGCCGCCGATCGGCGTGCCGCTGCCGGGCTGCGAGCTGCTGCTCGACCCGACCGACCCGGACGTGCCGGACGTGGGCGAGCTGCTGGTGGCGGGCCTGCCGGTGGCGCTGGGCTACCTGAACCAGCCCGAGCTGAACGAGCGCCGTTACGTGGAGGTGCCGCGGACCCCGCACGGCCACACGCGGGCGTTCCGCACCGGCGACCTGGTGCGGTTCGCGGACGGGGTGGCGTGGTTCCTCAGCCGCCTGGACCACGACGTGAAGATCCGCGGCTACCGGGTGAACCCGCTGGAGGTGGACGCCTGGCTGCTGGAGCAGCCGGGGGTCGCGGCGGCGGTGTGCGTCGTGGTGGAGGCGGGCGAGGGCGCGCGCAGCCTGCGCGCCGCCGTCACCGCGAAGGCGGGCGCCGAGCTGGACGTGCCGGGCCTGCTCAAGGCCCTTGAGGGCGTGCTGCCCGAGCACGCCGTGCCGCAGTCGGTCGCCGTGCTGCCCGCGCTGCCGCGCACCCCGAGCGGGAAGGTCGACCGCGAGGCGGTGTCCGCGGCGCTCGCCGCGATGCTCTGAAGTGCGACGGCGAGGAGGGCCGCCCCGCGCGGGGTGGCCCTCCTGGTCGTCGCCCGGTCAGCCGGCGGGCTGCTCGGTCGGGATCTCCTTGACCGAGCGGATGCGGGTGCAGGCGATGTAGGCGCCGGAGCTGAGGATGCCGATCGAGCCGATGACGAGCGCGGTGGTGGCGCTGAGCACGTTGCCGACCACGCCGCCGAGCAGCGCGCCGAGCGGGCAGACTCCCATCACGATCATCCGGATCGAGGCGTTCATCCGGCCCTGCAGGGCGTCGGGCGTGACCGCGGACCGGTAACTGCGCTGGTTGACGTTGTAGACGATGACCATCACCGCGTCCACGAAGTGCATGACGATGATCAGCACCACCGCCGCGGGCTTGGGCACCAGCGTGGCCACGGGCACCAGCAGGGACGCGCCGCCCGCCAGCCACTGCGTGACGACCAGCAGCGTGCCCAGCGGCAGCTTGCGCGACACCCAGCCGGAGATCACCGCGCCCACCACGCCGCCGACGCCGGACGAGGACAGGATGAGGCCGATGTAGATCGGCTCCAGCGCGAGCGTGCGGGTGATGAAGATCAGGAACACCGGCTCGATGAAGAACGTGAACAGGTTGAACAGCAGCGCGGTGACGGCAAGCGTGCGCACGATCGGGTTGCCGAAGACGAACCGCAGGCCCTCCCCCACCTCCCGCCAGAAGTCCGGCTTGCGGGCGTCGGGCTGCTCCTCGTCGTCCTCGTCCTCGGGCTCGGCGTGCGGATCGACCTTGATGCGCTGCGTGAACACCGCCGACAGCGCGTAGGCCGCGGTGTTGAACAGCAGCGCGAACGGCGCGGTGAGCACCTGCACCAGCGCGCCGCCCACCGCCTCGCCCGCCATGCGGGAGGCGTTGTTGCTGATCTCCAGCTTGCCGTTGCCGTCGACCAGGTCGCGCCGGCCGACCACGCTGGGCAGGAAGGAGGCGCTGCCGATGTCGGCCACCACCGTGCCCACGCCGATCAGCACCGCGATGACCAGCAGGAACGGCATGCTGAGCAGGTCGAGCACGGCGGCCAGCGGCACGAGGAGCAGCAGCACGCCCCGCCCGAGGTCCGCCGCGATGATCACCGGGCGCTTGGGCAACCGGTCCAACCACACGCCCGCGAACAGGCTCACCACGAGGTAGGGCAGGAACGACACCGCCGACAGCACGCCCATCTCCAGCACGCTGGCGTCCAGGGTGAGCGCGGCGAGCAACGGGATCACACCGGCGGTGATCTCCGCCGCGAACAACGACAGCGTCTGCCCGAACCACAGGTTGCGGAAATTCGCCTGCCGGAACAAACTGCCGGGCTGGCCATTCATCACGTGTGCCTTCCGGAGGGAAACCGGACGCCGGGTCCCTGGTCGCGTCGGAACTCGTCCACCCAGAATTGGAACGCCGGGTCGACCGATCCAACATACTCGGCCAACCCATTCAGGTCCTCGGCGCCGTCCGGTTCCGGTTCGGTCCCCAATTGGGGCATCTGCGTCATCAGGTACATGGCGGCCTCGGTGTAGCCGGCGGCCACCCACTTGTGCCACGCGGCGTCGCGATCGGATTCCTGCCCGGCGAACAACCGCTCGTCGCGGGTGCGCGGCGGCAGGGACGCCGCCGCGGCGTCGACGCGCAGCGCGATCCGCCTGCCCAGGACGTACGCCACGGCGATGCCCTTGCGCAGGCAGAACGTCAGCGCCTCGGCGGCGGTGTCCACGATCGGCTCGCCGCGGTCGTTGAGGGAGGTGTTGCACAGCACCGGCACGCCGGTCGCGTCGTGGAACGCGCGCAGCGCCCGGTGCAGCAGCGGGTTGTCGGCGGCGGTCACGGTCTGGTGCCGGGCCGAGCCGTCGAGGTGCAGGATCGCGGGGACCAGGTCGCGCACCTCCGGCCGCACGGCGACCGCTTCGAGCATGAACGGCGACGGGCGGTCCGTGGCGAACCACTCGCCCGCGTGCTCGGCCAGCACGACCGGCGCGACGGGCCGCCACCACTGGCGCTGCTTGTGCTCGTTGAGCAGTTGCTTGGTCTTCGCCGACCGCGGGTCGCCGAGGAGGCTGCGGTGGCACAGGGCGCGCGGCCCGATCTCGGCGGCGCCGTCCACCCACGCCACCGGCGCCCTCGCCACGTCGAGCACGAACCGGTCGGGCGAGAAGTCGTCCACCTCCTCGACCCACGGCGCGAACTCGGCCAGCGCCTCGTCCAGGTCGGTGACCTCGGCGCCGTGGTAGGCGGTGCCCAGCCGGTGCCGCGCGGTGTCGAACGCGCCGCCGGCGTAGAAGCCGAGCAGGCCCAAGCCGTAGGACTGGCCCGAGTCGTTGGCGCACGGCGGGGTGAGCAGGCCGCGGAAGCCGAACCGGTCGAGCAGGGCGGTGTTGGTCGGGCAGTTGAGCGCGTAGCCGCCGCTCATGGACAGGTACGCGGTCGAGGGGTCCACCCCGGTCAGGTCGAGCAGGCTGCGCACGTTGCGCACGGCGACCAGCTCGCACGCCCGCTGCACGACCTTCATCACCGCGCTCTGGAGGTTCTCCTCCTCGGTGAAGTCCGGGTCGGGTTCCCGGCGCGCCAACTGCCCGCGGGCGGCCGCGACGATCGACTCCACGAACGGGACGGCCTCGGACACCGGGTGCACCCGGCCGCCGCGGAGGTCCAGCGCGGTCACGCGCTCGACGTCGAACTCGATGTCGACGGTCGAGGCGGAGGCCAGCGCCATCAGCGTGCCCGGCTCCTTGCCGAACAGCTGCTCGGCCGCCGAGTACAGCGGGGCGGGCGAGTCGACCGGCGCGTAGGTGATCCGGCCCCGCCGCGACACCGCGCCCGCGTACCAGTAGGGCTTGGCGTCGCGCTCCAGCACGAAGTCCGGCGCGGCGTCCACGGCCATCGCCACGATGGTGCCCTCGGCGAAGACGTCGCTGTCCATCAGCAGCCCGCTGAACAGGTGGGCCAGCGAGTGCACGGCGTAGTCCTCGGTGCCCGGCGGCAGGGGCACGTCCCGCGCGGCGGGCAGGCCCGGCGTGCCCCAGGTGGCGCCGACGTCGGCGAGGGTCAGGCCCTCCGCGGCGAGCAGTTCGGTCAGCACGGCCTCGGCGCGTTCGGGGGTGTAGAGCGGCCAGTAGTGGTGCTTCTGCCCGCTGAACCGCTCCAGCTCCCACAGGCGGACCAGCTCGACGGCGGTCGCGGTGCGCCGCCAGAGGCTGATGTTCTGGTCGTGCCGGGGTCGGAGCACGGCGTGCTCGCCCGGCGGGGTCAGGTAACAGCTCAGGACGTACTCGGCCACGCTCGTCCCCCTGGTTGTGCGGCGAGTGCCTCGGTCATCGTCCGGTCGAGTTCGGCCACCAGGTGGTCGGGCGCGGACAGGAACGCGTGGTGGCCCCCGGCCAGCACGGGCGCGGAGAACCGGCCGTCCGGCGCGTACTCGCGCCAACCGCCCATCTGCTCGGGCCGGATCTCGACGTCGTCGGCCCACCCGACGGCGCACACCGCGCTCGACAGGGTCATCGGCTCGTCCAGCCGGTAGCGCTGGTTCGCGCCGATGTCGGCGCGCAGCACGCCGAGCCCCAGGTCGATCATGTCGGGATCCGGGTCGCCGCCCATCGCGCGGGTCAGGCCGGCCAGCTCGGCGCCCAGCTCGGCGTCGGTCATGGACAGGAACCGCCCGTACGGCCCGTCGTGCGGGGCCACCTGGGAGGACATGAACAGCACGGTGGGCGCCGGTCCGCCCGTCTCGTGCAGCCGCACGGCGGTGGCGAACGCCGCGAGCGCGCCGCCGCAGTGCCCGAAGAACGCGAACGGCCGGTCCAGGTACGGCAGCAGCGGCGGCACGGCGGCCTCGGCGAGGTCGGTGTAGCCACCGTAGTGCGGCTCGCGGATGCGGTTCTCGCGGCCGGGTGGCTGCACCGCGCAGACCTCCATCGACCCGACCCGCGCCGGCCACCGGGCGTACATCGACGCGCCCAGCCCGGAGTAGGGGAAGACGAACAGGCGGGCGGCGGCGTCCGGGTCGGGCCGCCGCAGCAACCACCTACCTCGACGCGGCGGGGACGACATCGGATCCTCCCTCCAGCTCGGCCGCGGCGCCCGGCCGCAGGACGGCGCGCACCGGCATGCTCCGGATGCCCGCCACGAAGTTGGACCTCAGGTGCGCCACCGGGCCGGCGGGCTCGAACCGCTCGACCAGCCGCACCAGCTCGCCGAACAGCAGGCGCAGGGCGATGCGCGCGAGCGGCGCCCCGATGCAGTAGTGCGGGCCGAACCCGAACGCCACGTGGCGGTTGGGCGTGCGGGCGACGTCGAACCGGTAGGGGTCGGCGAAGACCCGCTCGTCGCGGTTGGCCGAACCCAGCCAGGCCACGACCGCCTCGCCCGCCCGGATCGGCTGCCCGCTCAGCTCCGTGTCGACCACGGCGTAACGCATGAAGTGGTTCGCGGGCGACGCCCAGCGCAGCCCTTCCTCCACTGCGAGGGACGTCTGGTCGCGGTCGCCGGTGAGCCGCGCGTACTCGTCGGGGTGCTCGGCGAACGCCTGCACGGTCGCGGCCACGGCGTGCGGTGTGGTGACGTTCGCGCCCAGCAGCAGGCTGTAGCAGTTGTAGACCAGCTCGTCGGCGCGCATCCCGCGACCGCCGAGGTCCATCGCCTTGAGGAACCCGATCAGGTCGTCGCGCTCGCCGCGGCCCTGGACCTGCTCGGCGAAGTACTCGAACAGCTCGTGGTGGGCGGCGACCAGCGAGCCGTGCCCGGCCTCCGCGCCGAACGACGGGTCCTCCGGCGCGACGGCCATCGTGGTGAGCCGGGCCAGCTCCGGCCAGTCCGCCTCGGGCAGGCCCATCAGCGCGCCGGTGAACTCCATCGGGAAACCCGTGCCCGCCTGCGCCACGTCCCACGGCTCGCCACCCGCCAGCGGGGCGATCATCCGCCGCACCACGGCGAGCACCGAGGGGTGACGGGACCGCAGGGCGGCGAACGACAGCGCCTTGGCCATCGGCTCGCGCATGGCGGTGTGCACGGGCGGGTCGCTGGCGGCCATCATCTTGTTCGCCGCCGGGTCGACGCCGCCGAGGATGGACAGGAGCGTGCCGCGCCTGGAGGTGAACCTGGTGTGGTCGCGCAGCACGGCGCTGACGTCGGCGTGCCGCGTCACGGACGCGAACCCGCGCCCGTCCGGCAGCACCTGGCGGTGCACGGGCGCGCGCTCACGCATGGCGTGCCACACCACGTGCGGGTCGCCGTCGGAGTAGGTGGCGGCGTCGAACAGGTCCACCGCGTCGAGGTCGACCGCCTCGTGGCCGGTCGGCGCGCTCAGCCTCATCGGGGTTCCCCCGCCGCGTCCAGGTGCTCGGCCAGCTCGGCGATCGTGGGGTTCTCGTAGAACGTGCGGGCGCGGACGAACGTGCCCCGCTCGTTGGCGATCTCCGTGGTGATCACCGTCGCGAGCAGCGAGTGGCCGCCCAGCTCGAAGAAGTCGTCGTCCACGCCGACCTCGTCGACCTCCAGCACATCGGCCCACAGCCGGGCCAGCCACTGCTCCAGCTCGCCGTCCGGAGCGCGGTAGTCGGTGTCGAGGTCGGGCCGCGCGCGCACCGGTGTGGCGGCCAGGGCCGCGCGGTCCACCTTGCCGTTGGGGGTCAGCGGCAGCGCGGGCAGCCGGCTGAACGTCGCGGGCACCATGTGCCGGGGCAGCGCGGCGGCGAGCGTGCGCCGCAGCTCGGCGACGGAGACCAGGCCCTCGGTGGTGTAGAAGGCGGCCAGCCGCTTGCCGCCCGACCGGTCGGGCTGCGCCACCACCGCGGCGTCGGCCACGTCCGGGTGCGCGGTGAGGGCGGCCTCCACCTCGCCGGGCTCCACCCGGAACCCGCGCAGCTTGACCTGCGCGTCGGCGCGGCCGACGAACTCGTACGAGCCGTCGGGCAGCCGGCGGGCGAGGTCCCCGGTGCGGTACATGCGCCCGCCCGGTGTCGCCGGGTCCGGCAGGAACCGCTCGGCGGTCAGCCCGGGCCGGTCGAGGTAACCGTGCGCCAAGCCCTCGCCCGCCGCGTACAGCTCGCCGACCTCGCCGTCCGGCACCGGCCGCAGGTCGGCGTCGAGCAGGTGCACCGCGCCGCCGCGGATCGGCGTGCCGATCGGCACGGTCGCCGTGGTGAGCCGGCCGCGGACGGGGTGGCAGCAGGTGAAGGTGGTGTTCTCGGTCGGGCCGTAGCCGTTGACCAGGACGGTGTCCGGCAGCAGCGCCACCGCCTTGTCCACGTGGGACGGTGACAGCACGTCGCCGCCGGCGATGAGCTGCCGCACGCCCTTGAGGTCCGCCGGGGCGGTGTCGACGACCTGGTGGAACAGACCGGCGGTCAGCCACGCGACGGTGACGCCCTCGGCGCGCACGACCTCCGCGACCTCCGCGGGCGACAGGTCGCCCGGCGGCGCCACGGCCAGGCGGGCGCCGTTGAGCAGGGCGCCCCACACCTCCAGCGTGGAGGCGTCGAACGCGATCGGGGCGTGCTGGAGGACCACGTCGTCCGCGGTGAACGTGGCGAAGTCGGGCTCGTGCACGAGCCGGGCCACGGCGCGGTGGGGCACGCACACGCCCTTCGGCGTGCCGGTGGACCCGGAGGTGTAGGCGATGTAGGCCAGGTCCTCCGCGCCGACCTCGACGTCCCGGCCGCGCGGTCCGTCGACCAGGACGTCGTCCTCGGTCAGCACGACGGACGCCCCCGCGTCGGCGAGCACGGCGGCCCGCCGCTCCGGCGGGTCGTTCGGGTCCAGCGCCAGGTAGCACGCCCCGGCGCGGAGGATGCCCAGCAACGCGACGGCGAGCAGCGGCGACCGCGCCAGGTGGACGGCCACCACGTGCCCGCGCCGGACACCGCGCCCGCCCAGCGCGTGGGCCAGGCGGGCGGACGCCTCGTCCAGCTCCGCGTAGGACAGCCGCTGCCCGGACCCGCTCACGGCGGTCCGCCGCGGCACGGCCGCGACCTGGCGCGCGAACAACGCAGGGATCGTCCGCATGTCACACCCCCTCGGTCTCGTCCCCATGTCAGGCCCCTCCGGCGTCGAGCGCGGTCCACCGGGCGGTCGAGGTGGCGACCAGGTCGCCGTCCGGCCCGTACACGCTGGTCAGGTTCACCGCGGTCCGCCCCCACCGCTCCTCCCGGCGCGCGACGACGACGTGCGGCGCGCCGGGCCGCGGCGGCCGGACCACCTCCGCGGTCATCCGGGTCAGCACCATCGGGTCCGCGCGCGGGTCGGCGGTCCAGCCGCCGGGGCAGTCCAGCACGCCCCACAACACCTCGGTCGACGCCTCCTCGGGCACCCACCCGCACGCCACCACGCCGTCGCGCCCGGCCACCGGGCCCGGTGCGAGCCGCAGCCCGTCCTCCCGGTCGTGGCCGCACACGAAGCAGGTCGGGAACGGGTGGTCGCGGTGGCCCAGGTAGCCCTCGGAGGCGCGCCGCGCCTCGCCCGGCGACACCGGCTCCACCACCGGGACGGGTTTCCGCGCCCCGCTCACCGTGGCGATGAGCCGGTCGCCCAGCCACAGGTGCGACCGGCGCGCGCCCGCCTCCAGCCGCATCGGCGTGTCCAACGGCGGCGGCGCGATCAGGGTGACCACGGCGTGCCCGGCGGCGGGCGGGGCGAGCCCGGCCAGCAGCCCGCACGCGTACCCGCCCTGGCCGGAGTCGGGCGGCCCGTTGAAGCGGGCCGGGATGGTGACCTCCATCAGGCACCCACCCTCTGCGGCGCGCAGGTCGACTCGACGCACAGCGACGTGTGCAACGACACCGTCCCGGACAGGCCGCGGCACTGCTCGACCACGAAACGCACCTTGTCCTCGCGGGCCGGGTCGTGGTCGGCGATGAGGACGCCGATCACCGTCCCGCTGTGCGCGATCACCAGGCCGAGCGCGTCCACCTCCGCGCCGATGCGCCGCAGCGACGCCAGCAGCGGGCGCGGCCGGACCTTCGTGCTCAGCTCGGCGCTGCGGGTGGAGACGGCGCCGACCGCGGCCAGGTCGTGCCCGCGCACCGCCGCGGTCAGCGCGTCCAGCAACTCGGCGTACTCCGCCCGGTCCCGCGCGGAGTACGGCTTGGGCACCCGGTTGTGCCGCACGGTGTCCACCTGGCCGCCCTCGTCGACCCCGACGATGGTCAGCACCGGCAGGCAGCCCAGGCGTTCCCGCAGCCGCACCTCGCGGTGGTAGAACGCCACGATCCCGTCGTGCATGACCCCGTCCGTGGGCTCGATGTGCCGCAGGAACCCCTCGATCGCCACGGCGTCGAGCGGCTGCTCCAGCGCGGCGGCCACGGCCCGCGCGGTGGCCACCAGGTCGGCGGAGGAGCTGGCGAGGCCCTTGCCCTCGGGGAGCCTGCCCGCGAGTTCGAGCACGCCGCCGCCGCGGTGGCCGCCGGTGGCGAGCATCCGCTCCACCAGCAGCCGTGACTTGTCCTTGTTCGGCGGGGTCACGACCACCGGGTCGTGCTCGCCGGTCAGCTCGAACCGCGCCGACGAGTACTCGGTGATCGGCAGCGTGACCAGGAAGTCGCGCTCCTCCTCGGGCAGCACGCCCTGGAGCAGTTCGCCGAACGTGCCGAAAGCGCGGCCGTGGCCGATGCGGGTCACGCGCGGCCTCCCCCGTCGAGGTCGAGCAGCGCCGCGACCGCCGCCGCGTGCGGTGGCCGCACGAGCGAGAAGTGGTCGGCGGGCAGGTCGTGCACGGTGAAGCGGCCGGTGACGTGCCGGGCCCAGTGCCCCGCGCTGTCGTGCTCGCGGTTCTCCTCGCCCTGCACGAACACCGCGTCGCCGCCGTGGCGGCCCGGCCGGTGCCGGGCGTGGGCGCGCACGTTGGCCTCGAACACGGCGAGCAGCGCGTCCGCGTCCCGGCCGTGGTCGTCGCCGAGTTCCCGGCGCAGCTGCTCGGCCAGGTCCGCGCCGTCCGCGTCGTCGGGGTCGTACTGGCCCGGGTAGGACGGGTCGACCATGGTCAGCGAGGCGACGCGGTCCGGCGCGCGGACCGCCATCTCGTGCGCCACCACCGCGCCGAACGACCAGCCGGCCAGGTGGTGCCGGGGCAGGTCGCGCAGCAGGTCGAGGTAGGCGGCGGCGGTCTCCCCGACGCTCGCGGCGGGCCGGGCCGCGGCCGACACCCCGTGCACCGGGTGGCGCGGGTCGATCGCCTCGACCAGCGCCCGGTAGGCGAGCAAAGTGCCGCCCGCCGGGTGCACCAGCACCACGGGCGTGCCGTCGAGCCCGGGGCGCAGCAGGTGCAGCCGGGGCCGGTCGTCCACGCCCGCGCCGCCGTCGGTGAGCCGGGCCGCGATCGAGCGGACCGTGCCGCCGTCGAGCAGCTCGGTCACCGGCAGCGCCCGGCCGAACCGCTTGCGCACCGCGGTGAGCAGCCGCAGGGCCTTGAGCGAGTGGCCGCCCAGCTCGCCGAACGTGTCCAGCACGCCCACGTCCTCGACGCCGAGCACGTCGCGCCACAGCTCCAGCAGCACGCGTTCGGCCTCGGTCGCGGGCTCGACGGCGGACGGCCGGTCCCGTCGCACCTCGACGGCGGCCAGTGCCTTGCGGTCCACCTTGCCGTGGGGCGACAGCGGGATCGCGTCCACCGACTGCCACAGCTGCGGCACCATGTGCTCGGGCAGCCGGTCCAGCAGGAAGGCCCGCAGCGCCGCCGGGTCCGCGTCGCCGACGAAGAACGCGGCCAGCGCGCCGTCCCGGGCCACGACCGCGCACTCGCGCACGCCGTCGTGCCCGCCCAGCACCGCCTCCACCTCGGCCGGCTCGACCCGGAACCCGCGCACCTTGACCTGGTCGTCCGCCCGGCCCAGGTACTCCAGCTCGCCGCCCGGCAGGCGCCGGGCCAGGTCGCCGGTGCGGTACAGGCCGTCGACGAACCGCTCGGCGGTCAGGTCGGGCCGGCCCACGTACCCGTCGGCGAGGCCGACGCCGCCGATGTGCAGCTCGCCGGTCACGCCGAGCGGCACGGGCCTGCGGCGCGCGTCCAGCACGTGCAGGCGGACGTTGGCGATGGGTCGCCCGATCGGCACGACCGCGCGCCCGTCGTCGCGGCACCGCCAGTGGCTGACGTCCACCGCGGCCTCCGTCGGCCCGTACAGGTTGACCAGCTCGGCCGGGTGGGTGGCGAAGAACCGCTGCTGGAGGTCGTGCGGCAGCGCCTCGCCGCTGGCGAACACCCGCCGCAGCGACGTGCACGCGGGCACGCCGTCGTCGTCCAGGAACGCCCGCAGCATCGACGGCACGAAGTGCAGCACCGTCACCCCGGCCTCGCGGACGAGTCGGGTCAGGTAGGCGGGGTCGCGGTGCCCGTCCGGCCGGGCCACGACCAGGCACGCGCCGGTCATCAGCGGCCAGAAGAATTCCCACACCGACACGTCGAACGAGTACGGCGTCTTCTGCAGCACGCGGTCGTCCGGCCCGATCGGGTACTCGTCCTGCATCCACAGCAGCCGGTTGGCGATGGCGCGGTGCGAGACCACGACGCCCTTGGGCCGGCCGGTCGAGCCGGACGTGAAGATCAGGTACGCCGGGTCGTCCGGTGTCACCGCCGTCTCCGGCGGGGTGTCCGGCTGGTCGGCGGGGACGTCCAGGCGGTGCGCGCCGGGCAGGTCCCCATCGGCCAGCAGCACCACCGGCCGCGCCTGGTCGACCATCTCGCGGATGCGCGCCGGCGGGTTGTCCGGGTCCAGGGGCAGGTACGCCCCGCCCGCGCGCACGACCGCGTGCAGCGCGACGACCAGCTCCACCGACCTCGCGGCGCTCACGCCGACGAACGTGCCGGGGCCGACGCCGAGCGCGACCAGCCGGTGCGCGAGGCGGTTGGCGCGTGCCTCGAACTCGCGGTAGGTCAGCACGGTGTCCTCGAAGCGCACGGCCGGCGCGTCCGGTTCGCCGCGGGTGAGGGCGTGCAGCAGGTGCGGCCGGTCGTAGTGCCGGTCGGTGTCGTTCCACGCGGCGAGCTGCGCCCGTTCCCGCTCCGGCCGCAGCTCCGCGTCGATGTGCGACCCGTCCGGGTCCGCGACGAGCGCGTGCAGCGCGGCCAGGTAGTAGTCGCGCGCCCGCTCGACCTGCCCGGTGTCGAGCCGGGTCCGGTCGTGCCGCAGGCCGATGGCGATCTCGCCGGTCTCGGCGTCGCGGAAGAACTCGGCGCCGAACGGGAAGTTGGTCGGCACCACGCTGTCCTCGTCCAGCAGCTCCAGCACGTCGCCGGACGGCTGGTCGCGCGAGACGTGGAAGTGCGTGTAGTTGAAGAACGTCTCGAACAGCGGCTCGCCGCCGTGCGCGCGTTGCAGCTCGGCCAGCGGGAACCGGCGGTGGGGCTGGATCGCCAGGTCCGTCCCGGCGACCTGCCGCACCAGGTCGGCCCACGTGCCGTCGGCCAACCTCACCCGGAACGGCACGGTGTTGAGGAACAGGCCCAGGACGCGGTCGCCGTCGGTCTGCTCGCCGCGGCCGTGGTAGACCACGCCGGTCACCACGTCGTCCCGCCCCGACAGCAGCGACATCACGCGCAGGTGGGCGGCCAGCAGCACCACGCGCACCGACACCTTGAGCCGGTTGGCCAGCGCCAGCAGCCCCTCGCCGACCTCGGCGGGCACGGTGAACTCCGCCATGGCCATGTCCGGCTCGGCCGTGGCGGGGCCGCCCAGCGGCAGGGCGCCCGCCGTGACGTCGTCGAGCAGGTCGGTCCAGAACGCGCGGTGGGCGTCGTCGGCGAGCGCGGCGCGTTCGAGGGCGACGAACTCGCGGAAGCGGGCACGGGGCGGCGGCGGCACCTCGCGGTCGTGGCCGAGCGCCCGGACGTAGAGGGTGAGCAGCTCGGCGAACAGCGACCGGCCGCTCCAGCCGTCCATGATCGCGTGGTGCTCGACGATCCACAGCTGCGCCTCGTCGTCGGCGCGGCGCTGGACGTGGAAGCGGATCAGCGGCGGGCGGGTCCAGTCGAACGGCCTGGCCCGCTCGGCGCGGAACCGCGCGGCCACGGCCGCCTCCACGTCGACCGCGCCGCGCAGGTCCTCGAACGTGAGCGGGGTGGGCACGTCGGCGTGCACGAGCTGCACCGGCTCGGTGAACCCGGCCACCGCGAACGACGTGCGCAGCACCTCGTGCCGGGCGAGCAGGGCCGTCACGGCCTCGCGCCACGCGGCCTCGGAGTGCTCCGCCCTCAGGTGGTAGGTGGCGACGTTGTGGTAGAGCTGCTCGGAGTCGGCCGACTCGCTGTGGTAGAGCATCCCCGCCTGCAACGCCGACAGCGGGTAGGCGTCGACCACGTCGTCGCCGATCAGCTCCCGGTCGGCGGGCGTGAGCAGGTCCAGGCGGCCGTCCTCGGCGGTGTCGCCCGACTCGACCAGCGTGGTGCGCGGCGCGAGTTCGCGGATCGTCTGGTGCAGCACGAGGTCGGTGACCTTGATGCCGAGGCCGTGCTCGCGGGCCCGGGCCAGCAGCTGCACGCTGCGGATCGAGTCGCCGCCGAGCTCGAAGTAGTTGTCGTCGATGCCGACCGGATCGCGCCCGAGCACCTGCGCCCAGATGCCCGCCAGCACGGCCTCCACCGCGTTGGTCGGCGCGGCGTACGGCGCCGGCTCGTCCCAGTCGTCCACTTCGGACTGCCGCGGGCGGCCGGCGGCCGGGGCGAGCGGCCGGTCCGGGTCGGCGGCCACCTCCTCCAGCAGCCGGGCGTAGCGCTCGGCGAACCGGCCCACCTGCTCGGCGGTGAACAGGTCCGACCGGTACTCGAAGTTCGCGCCCGCGCCGCGCCCGCGGTCGGTGACCTCCAGGCTGAGCGGGAACTTCGCCGTGCCCGAGTCGAGCAGGAACGGCGTGAAGCCGACCCCGGCGGCCGTGCGGGCGCCGTCCCCCGGCTCGAAGAAGGTGAACAGCACCTGGAAGACCGGGTGGCGGTCGCCCGCGCGCGGCGGCTTCACCTCCTCCACCACCAGCTCGAACGGCACGTCCTGGTTGGCGAAGGCGTCCAGCGCGGTGTCGCGCACGCGGTGGAGCACATCGCGGAACGTCGGGTCGTCGTCCAGCCGGACGCGCACCGCCAGCGTGTTGACCAGGAAGCCGACCGTGCCCGCGAACTCGGGCCGGGCGCGGTTGGCCGACACCGTGCCGACGATGACGTCGTCCACGCCGGACAGCTCGCGCAGCAGCACCTGGAAGGCCGCCAACCCCACCATGAACAGCGTCGCCCCGGTCTCGGCGGCCAGCTCCCGCAGCCGCTCCACCGCGCCGGTCGGCAGGTCGAACGGCAGGTCCGCGCCCGAGGGCGGGCCGCCCGCGCCCTCGCCGGGCAGCTCCAGCACGGGCAGCGGGTGCGCCAGCACGGCGCGCCAGTGCGCGAGCTGCGCCGCCGCGGCGGGCCCGGCCAGCCACTCGTCCTGCCAGCCGGAGTAGTCGGCGTACTGGAACTCGGGCTCGGGCAGGTCGGGCTCGCGGCCCGCGGCGTGCGCCGCGTAGCCCTCGACCACCTCGTGGAACACGAGGTCGGCCGACCAGCCGTCGCACACGATGTGGTGCATGGTCAGCACCAGCACCGCTTCGGTCCTGCCCGGGCGCAGCAGCGCGACCCGGAACAGCGGCCCGCGCTCCAGGTCGAACGGCCGCGCCGCCTCACGGGCCACCCGGTCGTCGGCCCAGCCGGGGCCGTCGACCGCACCCGGCCGCGCCACCGTGAACTCGGGCTCCGCCACCGGGTCCACCACCTGCGCCAGCTCACCGTCGACGAGCGCGAAGCGGGTGCGCAGCGCCTCGTGCCGGGCGACCACGTCGGCGACGGAACGGCGCAGCGCGGCCTCGTCCACGTCACCGGTCAGCCGGTAGCACAGCGGCACGTGGTAGGTCGGCGCGTCGCCGACCACCTGCTGCACGAAGAACATCTGGTACTGCGCCCGCGACGCCGGGAACACGTAGACGCCCGCCGTCGAACCCGGGTCGGCGCTCATCCGGTCGGTGCTCATCCGCGCGGCCCTCGCTCCACCACGGCGCGGACCACCGCCACCGCCCGGTCCACGTCGGCCTCCGTCACGCCGGAGTGCGTGACGGCGCGGATGCGCCCGTGGCCCAGCTCGCCCACGGCCAGGCCCTCGGCTGCGGCGGCGGCCACGAACGCCTGCCAGCTGAACCCGTGCACGCGGAACATCACGATGTTGGTCTGCACCTGCGCGGGGTCCACTTCGACGCCGTCCACACCGGCCAGCCCCTCGGCGAGCCGGCGGGCGTTGGCGTGGTCCTCGGCGAGCCGGTGGGCGTTGGTGATGGCGAGGATGCCCGCCGCCGCGATCACCCCGGCCTGGCGCATCCCCCCGCCCAGCAGCTTGCGCAGCCGCCGCACCGCGGTGATGAACTCCGCCGGGCCGGCGACGATCGAGCCGATGGGCGCGCCCAGGCCCTTGGACAGGCAGAACTGCACGGAGTCGACGTGCTCGGCGATCCGCGCGACCGGCACGCCCGACGCCACGGCGGCGTTGAACACCCGCGCGCCGTCCAGGTGCACGGCGACCCCGCGCTCGTCGGCGAACCGCCGCACCTCCGCCAGGTAGCCCGGTGGCAGCACCTTGCCGCCCGCCCGGTTGTGCGTGTCCTCCAGGCAGATCAGCGCGGGGAGCGCGAACTGCGGGTCGTCCGGGTCGTCGGGGAAACCGCGGGCCAGGTCGTCCAGGGCCAGCGTGCCGTCGGCGGCGGTGCGGACCGGCTCGTAGACCACCCCGCCCACCACGGCCGCGCCGCCGGCCTGGTAGATGTGGATGTCGGACTCGTCGCCCACGAGCACCTTCGCGCCGCGCGGGGCGTGCGCCATGATCGCGGTGAGGTTCGCCATGGTGCCGCTGGGCGTGAGGCACGCCGCCTGCTTGCCGAGCGTGGCGGCGGCCAGCTCCTCCAGCTCGCGCACGGTCGGGTCCTCGCCGTACACGTCGTCGCCCAGCGGCGCGGCGACCATCGCCTTGAGCATGTCCGGGGTGGGCAGGGTGAAGGTGTCGCTGCGCAGCTCGATCACTGGTCGCCCTCCGACTCGATGCGGGTGTCGATCCGGCCGAGCGCGGCGGTGAGCGCGGCGTCGACCTCCTCCGGGCTCGCGGCGCGGGCGATGACGTAGCCCAGGCGGTCGTAGGCGTTGGCGGGCGGGCGCACGGTCGCGCCGACCCGGGCGGTGACGGTCACCTCGACCACCCCGGGCACGGCGCGGGCGGCGGCCACCCCGTCGACCCCGCGCAGCACGCCGTGCTCCGGCGCGAGCAGGAACGCGATGCCCGCGTGCCCGGTGTCCCCCGCGGCCAGCTCCGGTGGCAGGCCGGCGCCCACGCGCAACTGCTGCTCCAGCAGCTGCACCCCGGTGGCCAGGCGGATCAGCTCGGGGATCATGCCGCCGGCGAGCCTCGGGTTCACCTCCACCACGGCCGGGCCGCGCTCGGTCAGCACGACCTCGGTGTGCGTGGCCCCCAGCGTCATCCCGGCCGCCTCGACCGCCCGCCGGGCGGCGTCGGCGAGCGCGTCGGCGTCCGCGGGGTCGAGCGGCGCGGGGAAGAGGTGCCGGTGCTCCACGAAGTGCGGCCCGCCGGTGACGGACTTGCGCGTGACGCCGACCAGGTGCGACTCGCCCGCCCAGCCGAACAGCTCCACGCTGAACTCCGGGCCGCGCGCGTACTGCTCGACCAGCACGCGGCGGGCGGTCGGCAGGCCGCGGACGTTCTCCCGCACCGCCAGCACGCGTTCGGCCGCCGCGGCGACCTGCGCGGTGTCGTGGCACAGCACCACGAGGTTGGAGCCGGAGTCGTCCACGGGCTTCACCACGCACGGCAACCCGACGTCGGCGACCGCCGCGGCCACGGCGTCCGCCGTCACCGGCTCGTCCAGCACCGCGTACCGGGGCTGCGGCACACCCTCCTCGGCCAGGCGGCGGCGCAGCAGCGACTTGTCGCGGCACGTGCGCACCGCGTCCACCGGGTTGCGCGGCAGGCCCAGCCAGGCGGCGAGGTCGGCCACGGCGGGGGCGTAGAAGTCGCTGGTGCTCACCACCCCGGCCACCTCCTCGCGCCGGAACCGGTCCTGCACGGCGGTGCGCAGCGCGCTCGGCGAGTTCGTGTCGCACACCAGCACCTCGGCTCCGGTGGCGGCCAGCCCCGCGTACCGCTCGGGCTTGCCGGTCAGCAGCACCGGCCGCAGGCCCAGGCCGGCGGTGAGGTCCAGCGCGAGCATCCCCGTGCCGGTGGTGTTGGCCTCCACGAACACCAGGTGCCGGTCGAGGTCCCGGCCGCTCTTGTTCACCGACCGGGACCACCGGTCGACCTCGGTGCCGTAGTCGACCTGCTCGGGCGCGTCGGCCACGGCCAGGTCGGCCAGCCCGGACGAGGCCCAGTACTCGTCGCTGTAGACGGTGTCGGCGTAGCGGTCGCCGCGGTCGGGGAAGATGCCCACGATGCGGGTGCCCGGCTCGGCGCGCGACGCCACGTCGGTGAGCACCCGGTAGACCGAGCCGGACGTGTTGCCCGCGAAGATCTGCTGCTCGGCCGCCAGCGCCCGGGTCGCCGCGAACGCCTCGTGGTCGTTCAGCCAGTGCACCTCGTCGACCAGGGTGCGGTCGAGGTTCTTGGGCAGCAGGCTGTTGCCCAGGCCGCTCTGCCGCCGGCGCGGCTCGTCGGGCTGGTCGAACAGGGCGCTGCCGACGCAGTCCACGCCCACCACGTGCAGGTCCGGCAGGCTCTCCCGCAGGGCGCGCGACGTGCCGCACAGCGAGCCGCCGCTGCCGACGGACCCGACCAGCACGTCGACCGAGCCGAGGTCGTCCAGCACCTCGCGGGCCAACTTGCGGTACGCGCCGGGGTTGTCGGGGTTGCTGTACTGCTGCGGCCAGAACGCGCCGGGCAGGTCGGCCATCAACCGCTCCAACGCCTCCAGGCGCGCGCTCTGCCAGCCGTGCGAGGTCATCGCCTCCACGACGTGCACCCGGCACCCGAGGGCGCGCAGCTTCGCGAGCGTCATCCGGTCGATGCGCGGGTCGGTGACGATGTGCACCGGGTGGCCGAGGGCGGTGCCGACCAGCGCCACGCCGAGCGCCATCGTGCCCGACGAACTCTCCACGATGTGCGCGCCGTCGGCGAGCGCGCCGACCCGCTTGGCCTCCAGCACGATGTTCGCGGCCACGCGGTCCTTCATGCCGAACAGGTTCTGGAGTTCCAGCTTGGCGTAGACCTCGACCCCCTCGGCCGCGGGCACGCGCAGGCGCACCAGCGGCGTGTGGCCGATCGCGTCGGTGATGTCGTCGAAGATCATTCTCGGCTGCTCCCCCGGTTCCGCCGCTACCCGATGTCCCGCGCGCGGTCGAGCCTGGCGCGCCGTGCCGCCCACTCCCCCTCCAGCGCGGCGTGCTCCACGGCCTGCGCGTCGAGTTCGGCCGCGACGGCGTCCGGGTGCGCGGACCCGGCGGTCGGCGTGGCCCGCAGGCTGCGGTCGGTGTCGAACGCCTCGGCCAGCAACCCGCCCGGCTCGGCCACGACGTACCCGGCCTCGGTCGCGATGCGGGTCAGCAGCGCCGCGTCGGGCTCGGTCGGCGGCAGGCCCGCGTCGAGCGCCGCCACCACGTACCGGCCGGCCAGCACCTGGGCCTGCCGCCACGGCACGCCCGCGTGCAGGGTCAGCGAGGTGGCCAGTGCGAAACCGCCCAGGTACTCCCGCTCGCACGCCGCGCGCATCCGGTCGGCCCTGAACTCCAACCGCCGGAGCACGGCGGTCAGCAGCCGCACCACGGACCGGGCCGTGTCGAGCGCGTCGTACAGCTGGGCGCCGGCCTCCTTGGACACCTCGACCAGGTTCGTGTACGGCGTGCCGCGCTGCCCCAGCACGGCGTCCACGTGGCACGAGGTGAGGTGCGCGGTGCGACCCCGGATGCGTTCCAGCACCGGGAAGTTCTTCTTCTGCGGCATCGCCGAGGAGATCCCGCTCAGCTCGTCGGGCAGGTCGACGAAGCCGAACCCGGCGCCGGCCCACGTGATCAGGTCGGTGGCGAACCGGCTCGTGGCCACGCCGAACAGGGACAGCTCGGCGGTGATCTCGGCGGCCCACGCCCGGGACGCCACGTCGGTGAGCGCGTTGCGCCCGGCCCCGGCGAACCCGAGCAGGCGCGCCATCCGGTCGCGGTCCCACGGCAGGTTCTGGCCGGTCATCGCGCCCGCGCCGAGCGGGCAGGCGTCGATGCCGTCGTAGGTGGCCAGCAGCCGGCGGCCGGTGTGCAGCAGGCGGCCGGACTGCGCGGCCAGGTAGAAGCCGGGCGTCATCACCTGCGCCGCCTGGTAGTGGGTGTGCCCCGGCATCGGGCTGGTCAGGTTCGCCGCGGCCAGGTCGTGCGCCGCGGTGGTGAGCCCGAGCAACCCCTCGCCCAGGTCGACCAGGCGTTCGCGGGCGAACATCAGCTGCGCGCACGCCTGGAGGTCGTTGCGGCTGCGGTCCACGTGCCAGTGCGGCACGGGCCGGGACAGCCGGGCCTCGACGTGCCGCTCGACGGCGAAGGCGACGTCGGACAGGTTCACCCGCGGGTCGGCGGTCAGCGTGTCCGGGCCGATCCCGGCGAGCAGCGCGTCCACGTCGTCCGCCTGCGCGGGCGTGAGCACCCCCATCCGCCGGTACTCGGCCACGAGCACCCGTTCGACCGCCACGTAGTGCGGCAGCAGGTGGCGGACCTCCCGCTCGAACTGCGGGCGCAGCACCTCGTCGTGGAGCAGGTCGGCCGGGTTCGCGGCCAGCCGACCGGTCAGCGCCGTCACGCCACGCCCTGGGACATCTTCCGCCGCAGGCTCAACGGGCGCATGTCCGTCCAGACCTCGGCGATGTGGGCCAAACACGCGTCCTTCGTGCCGGTGACCCCCTCGGCACGCCACCCCGCCGGGACCTCCCGGTCGGCGGGCCACACCGAGTACTGCTCCTCGTCGTTCACCACGACCGCGTAGGCGCGGGTGTCCTCGTCCTCGCGATCGGCCATGCCGTCCACCCCTTCCTCCGTCGTCATCCGGTCCTCGGCGGTCACTCGGCGCCCCCGAGCAGCGCCCGCACCTCGTCCTCGGACATGTCGTCGATCTTCGCCACCAGCAGGCGCTCGATCTCCCCGGCCAGCTCCGCCACGGTGGGCGTGCTGAACACCGCGCGCACCGGCAGGTCGACGTCGAACCGCTGCCGCACCCTGGCGGAGAAGCGGGTCGCCATCAGCGAGTGGCCGCCGAGGTCGAAGAAGTCGTCCCGCGCGCCGACGCGCTCCAGCCCCAGCAGTTCGCGCCAGATCTCGGCGACGGCCTCCTGGGCGGGCCCTTCACAGGGCACGTACTCGGCGTCGCCGCCGCGCGGGCGCTCCGGTGCGGGCAGCCGCTTGCGGTCGACCTTGCCGTTGCTGTTGAGCGGCAACGAGTCCAGCACGACGACGACCGAGGGCACCATGTGCTTGGGCAGCCGGTCGGCGACCAGGTCGCGCAGGTCCTCGGGGTCGGGCGCGCGGTCGGCCCGCGCCGGAGTGGTGTAGGCGACCAGGTGGTCGTCCTCGCCGAGGCGGCGCAGCACCACGACCGCGTCGCGCACCAGCGGCGAGCCGCGCAGGGCCGACTCGACCTCGCCCAACTCGACCCTCATGCCCCGGATCTTGACCTGGTGGTCGTCGCGGCCGACGAACTTCACCGTGCCGTCGGGCCGCCGGTAGCCGCGGTCGCCGGTGCGGTAGAGCCGTTCGCCGGGCGAGAACGGGTTCGGCAGGAACGCCCGCGCGGTGGCGGCCGGGTCGCCGAGGTAGCCGCGCGCCAGGCCGACGCCCGCGATGTGGAGGTCGCCCACCTCGCCCGGCGGGACCTCGCGGAAGTCGGCGTCGAGCACGTGCACCCGGTTGTTGTCGAACGGCAGGCCGACCGACACCGCGCCGGTGTCCGCCGCGTCCGCCGGGCCGCACGTGTGGTTGGTCGAGTCGATCGACACCTCGGTCGCGCCCCAGGTGTTGTGCAGGCCGACGGACGGCAGCAGCGCCAGGAACCGGCTCACCGTCGCCGGCGGCAGCGCCTCGCCGCTGGACGTCACGTCGCGCAGCGCCGACAGGTCCCACCCGCCGCGCTGCTCGATCTCGTCCAGCAGCATCGTGAGCATGCTCGGCACCACCTGGAGGTAGACCGAGCGGTGCTCGTGGAGCGCGTCGAGGATCGCCCGCGGGTCGCGGTGCAGGCCGGGTTCCAGCACGGCGACCCGGGCGCCGACCGTGAGCGGCCAGAACAGCTCCAGCGCCGAGTCGTCGAACGTCAGCGTCGTCTTGTGCAGCACGGTGTCGCCCGGCCGCAGCCGGTGCTGGCGCTGCGACCAGGTCATCCGGTTCACCCAGCCCTCGTGGCTGCTCGCCACGCCCTTCGGCACGCCCGTGGAGCCGGAGGTGAAGTACACGGACACCAGGTTCGCGCCGCACGCACGCCGGTCGGGCCGGTCGGTCCGCGGCGGCGCCGACGGCGGCACGGCCGTCACGTCCTCGGGCAGCAGCGGGCGGTACCCGTCGGCGGCCACGCAGACGCGCGCCCCGGCGACCCGCGTGATCTGCGCGATCCGGTGCACGGGCAGCTCGGGGTCCAGCGGCAGGTACGCGCCGCCCGCCTTCAGGATCGCCAGCAGCGCGACCACCATCTCCACCGACCGGTCCACGCACAGCGCCACCACGTCGTCCAGGCCGACCCCGGCCTCGACCAACCGGTGGGCCAGCCCGTTGGCCCGCGCGTCCAGCTCGGCGTACGTCACCTGCTCGGCGTCGAAGACGACGGCGACGCGCTCGGCGCAATCCGCCACGCGGTCCTCGACCAACTCGTGCAACCCCCGGTGGGCCGGGAAGTCCGCGTCGGTCGGATCCCATTTCCCAGGCACGCTCGACCCGCCCCCTCACCGCGACAGACCGGGGCCGGGCAGCCGTCGGCCACCACCGTTCCCCAAGAATGTGATCGGTCAACGCGGAATGCGCGTCAACCGCCCCGCTCAGCTCCCCAGAACCTTCCCGCCGATTTCCGGCAAGTGCGATCAGACTCTTCCTAGCACAGGCCCTCCCGGGGTGGCAACGACCGTAGCGCGCGCCGACTCCAGCCAGGTAGCCCCTTGCGCGGACGCGGCTCTGCGTGTAGTCGAAGTACCACGCGGACACTTGTTTGACCTGGACCGGAGGTCGGGCATACTGGCCACGACAGCACGTGATCGAAATGAAGGGCAAAAGGGTGCGGCCGACCCCGGCGGAGGAAATCAGGAAGTCGTTCGTCAACTGCTCGAAAGGCGAGGCGAAGAAGCTCACCCTGCCGGCCGACCTCGATTCGAGGAACTGGGCCGAAACCGACTTCCTCGGCTGGATCGATCCGCGCGCGGTCAACAACGCCTACCTCGTGCTGCCCCGGGACGAGGGCGTGGTGGGCGTGGTGCTGCGCGCGAACACCCCGCCGAAAAGCGCGCTGCGGTCGTCCTCGTGCGCGTTCTGCCTCACCAACCACGTGCTGTCCGACGTGGGGATGTTCGTCGCCCCCAAGGCGGGCGCGGCCGGGCGCCGGGGCAACACCGTCGGCACGTACGTGTGCGCCGACCTGGCCTGTTCGGCGTACGTGCGGCGCAAGCGGCGGCCCTCGGCGCCGCAGCCGGCCGAGACGCTGGACGACGACGAGCGGATCGCCCGGATGCTGACGAACATCAACCACTTCGTCGAGAAAGTCCTCGCCTGAGGCGGATTCCGACGGCATCACCGCGGGGGGAATGTGACGCAGGAAGAAATCCGGACAGCCACCACGATCGCTCCGCTGTCCCCCGCCCAGCACGGCATCTGGTTCACCGAGCAATTTGCCGGACCGACCAGCCTCTACCACATCTCGTTCGCCCACCGGTTGCGCGGACCGCTCGACGCCGAAGCGCTCGACGCCGCGTTGACGGCGCTGGTCCGACGGCATGAACCATTGCGGACCCGGGTCGACCTGAGCACCGGCGAACCGCGACAGTCGGTGCTTTCCCCCGGGCCGGCATCCGCCAAACGGGTCGATTTGTCCACGCATCCCGAGGCCGAGGCCGCGGCCGCCCGGGAAAACGAAGATCACGTTCTGCGGCCTTTCCGGCTGGACGCCGAAGACCCGTTCCGGGTGCTCCTGCTGCGCATGGCCGAGGACCACCACATCCTCACGGTGGTGATCCACCACATCTGCGCGGACGGCCTGTCGCTGCCGGTGTTCAGCGCCGACCTGGCGGCGTTCTACCGCGGTGAGGAACTGCCGCCGCTGCCCGTCGGCTACACCGCGCACGTGCGGCGCGCGTTGGCCCGCCCACCCGACGCCGAGGCGCTGGCCCGGTGGCGGGAACGCCTGCGCGGCGCGCCGCCGCTCGCCCTGCCCACCGATCGGCCGCGGCCGCGGATCCGGTCGCCGCACGGCGCCCGCGTCGCGCTGACCGTGGACGCGGACCTGGTCCGACGCGCCCGGGACCACGCCCGGCGGCACGGCGCGACGTTGTTCATGGTGCTGCTGGCCAACTTCTTCGCGGTGCTGGCCCGGCGGTCCGGCGTCGGCGACCTCAGCGTCGGCGTGCCGCTGTCCGGGCGGGAGGGTCCGGACGAGGAGGCCATGATCGGCCTGTTCACCAACACCGTGGTGCTGCGGGTCGACCTGTCCGACCGGCCGTCGTTCGACGGGCTGCTGCGCCGGGTGCGGTCGACCGCGTTCGACGCCTACGACGACGGGCACGTGCCGTTCCAGCAGGTGGTGGAGGCGGTCTCGCCGCCGCGCGACCTGTCCCGCACGCCGTTGTTCCAGGTGGTGTTCACCGTGCAGGACTTCGCCGAGGACGACCTGCGGCTGCCCGGCGTGACCGCCACCCCCGTGCCGCTGCCCAGCCGGACCAGCGAGTTCGAGCTGGAACTGGAACTGGCGTGGGACGGCGAGGGCCTCGTGGGCTTCGTCGCGTACAGCACCGATCTGTTCGACCGCGCCACGGCCGCCGCGCTGGCCGAGGACTACCTGACCTCGCTGCACGAGCACCTGGGGGTACTCCGGTGAGCATCACCGCCGCACTGGCCCGCGTCGCCGCGGCGGCGCCGGACGCCCCCGCCCTGCTCGACCGCGACCGCGAGCTGACGTTCCGGCAGTTGATGGCCGAGGTGGCGCGGGTCGCGGCTGGTCTGGCCGCGCACGGCGTGCCCCGCGGGGCGCGGGTGGCCGTCCCGGCCGACCGGCACTGGACCACGATCGCCGGCGCGCTGGGCGTGCTGCACGCCGGGGCGGCCTACCTGCCCGTGTCGCCCGGCGACCCGGAGGACCGGGTGCGGTCGGTGCTGACCGCGGGCGGAGCCGTCGCCGTCCTCGGCCGGGGAGCCACCCTGGCCGCGCTGGGCCCCGCCCTCCGGGGCCTCGACGCCGTGCCGCTGCCGTTCGAGGGTTTCGCCGCCGTGCCGCTGCCGGCCGAGGGAGTCGCCGGCGTGCCACTGCCCGCCGAGCGAATCGCCGGCGTGCCACTGCTGTCCGGGGGTTCCGCCGGCGGGTCCGCCCCGGCCGAGGGTTCGGACGCCGTGCCGCTGCCCGCCGAAGCAATCGCCGGCGTGCCACTGCCGTCCGGGGATTCCGCCGGCGGGTCCGGTCCGGCCGTCTCACCGGACGACCTCGCGTACCTGATGTTCACCTCCGGGTCCACCGGCGTGCCGAAGGGCGTGCTGGTGCCGCACCGCGCCGTGCTGACCGCCGGCACGGCGCTGCGCGACCGGTACGGGATCACGCACGAGGACCGCGTGCTCAACCTGACCCCGCTCATCTGGGACACCAGCGGCGAGGAGGTCTACGCGACACTGTTCGGCGGCGCGGCCCTGGTGTGCGACGACCGCACGGCCGACCCGTCCATCGCCACGCTGCTCGACGTGGTCGAGGACCGCGGCGTCACGGTGGTCAACCTGGCCACCGCCCTGTGGAACGAACTCGTGGACCACCTGGTCACCACGGGCCGTCCGCTGCCGTCGAGCCTGCGCGTGGTCGTGATGGGCGGCGAGGAGGCCAGGGCCCGCACCGTGCGGCTGTGGTCCGAGCACGTCCCCGGGCACGTGCGCCTGATCAACGCCTACGGCCAGACCGAGACGGTCATGGTCACCCACGCCGCCGACGTCGGGGGCCTCGCCGGCCGGTCCCTGCGCGACACCGACGACGTGCCGATCGGCCACCCCCTGCCGCACATCCGGGAGATCCTGACCGACCGCGGCGACGGCACGGCGGAGCTGGCCGTCGGCGGCCCGACGGTCGCGTGGGGCTACCTGCACCGCCCCGACCTGACCGGCGAGCGCTTCGTGCCCGTGCCCGGCGGGCGGGCCTACCTCACGGGGGACGTCGTGCGCGTCCGCCCGGACGGCGGCCTGACCTTCCTCGGCCGGGCGGACCGCCAGCTGAAGATCCGCGGCGTGCGCGTCGAACCGGCCGAGGTGGAGCGGGCGATGACCGCGTGCCCCGGCGTGGCGACGGCGGCCGTCTTCGCCGTGGACGGCGAGCACCCGACCCTCGTCGGCGTCTACGTCCCGTCCGCGACGGACCCGGCCGACCCCGCCGACGTCCTGCGCGCCCTCGAAGCCCGCCTGCCCCGCGCGATGCTCCCCCACCACGTCCACCCCCGCCCGTCGCTGCCCCTCACGGCAACCGGCAAGGTCGACGTCAACGCCCTGCGCGCGACCTTCACCGCGCGGGCGCCCGCCCCTTCGGCCACCGCCGACGCGCCCGACGTCCTGGCCCAGGTGGAGGCCGCCTACCGCGAGGTCCTGGACGCCGACGCCGACGCCGATTCGTCGTACTTCGAACTGGGCGGCGACTCGCTGACCGCCGTCCGCCTGCTCTCGCGCCTGAACCAGCGCTTCGACGTGCGCCTGGGGGTGCGCGACGTCTTCGACCACCCGACCCCGCGCCTGCTGGCCGAAGTCGTGGAGGCGCGCACGCTCCCCTGACCCCGTGGGATCGCGCGGCCCGGCGGACCGGACGCCGCCCCGACCGCCGCCGGCGACCGCTGCTCACCCGGAACCGCCACCCGCTCGACCCGCGGCGGCCCCGGGATCCACTTCACCCGACGCGATTACCGCTCCGCCCGGGTAACGGCCGCAGTCGTCCTGCGACCGCGCCCGGTCGAGCGCGAAGGAGCGCGCGGGCTCGGCGACCTGGGCCACGAACAGCCGGGTGGCGGGCCCCGGATGTGGCCTGTTGCGCCGATCGGGTGGGATCACGGACGGACCGGGATCGGTCCGGTGAAGTGCGGTCGGCCGCCTCGGTGATCCGCGTAGCATCCGCTCAATGGGGTTCGAACGCGAGCGGCGACGCTGGCGCGTTCGGTTGTCCGACGACGTGGGGCGGGTCTTCGGCGCAGGCACAATGCTCGACGAGTGGCACCTGCTGACCTGCGCGCACGTGGTCGAGGGCATCGACGGGCCGCGGGGGAAGGTCGTGGTCGACTTCGTCGGCATGGCGGACGCGCCACCCGGTGTCGCGTCGGTCGTGGACGAGGGCTGGGTGCCGCCGACCGAGCACGAGCGGGGCGACATCGCCTTGTTGCGGCTGGAGAAGCCCGAACCCGCGGCGCACGGGGCGCCGCTGCACCGCATGCCGTTGCGCGACCACCAACTCGTCCGCGCCTATGGCTTCCCGTTCGGCGCCGAGGACGGCATGTGGACCCTCGCCCGTCTCGTCGGCGAGGGCGGACCGGCCGGTGAGTGGGTCCAGTTGCAGCGCACCGGCGAGGCGGAGCCGATCGGGCAGGGCTACAGCGGCACCGCGGTGCTCGACGAGGCGACCGGCTACGTCATCGGCATGGTCGTCAGCCGCTACACCGGCGACGGTGGCCGCGTGGGCTGGATGATCCCCGTCGAGACGATGCTGGGCCACCTGCCACGCCTGGCCGAGTGGGTCCCGGACGGCCCGGCGGTCGACGACAGCTTCGTCGACCACCGCACCGACGCGGTCGACGTGCCGTTCGCACGGGAACTCTCCCGGTGGTTCGCGACCGCCGGGGCCGGCGCGGTGTGGGTCGTGGTGACGGGCGAGTACGAGTCGGCGACGGCGCGCGCGTTGCGGCTGGTCGTGGCTTCCGCCGACCGGGAGCGGTCCGTGCGGCTGCCCGGCCTGCCCGAGGGGGTGGACGAGCGGCCGCGCGTCGGCAGCGTGGACCTCGCCGTGGACGCGTCGGGCAAGACCGCCGACGAGGTCCGGCGGCGCATCGAGGAGCGGTTCGCGGTCGGCGCCCCGGCCGGCCGCACCGTGGTGGTCGACGGGATCGACGACGCCGCCGAACCGGATCGGCTGGTCGAGGACGTGCTGTTCCCGCTCGCCGACCGCGCGGCGGAGCTGGGCGACCGGCTGGTCCTCGGGTTCCGGCGCGAGACTTCGCCGCAGGCCGGCGTCGTGCGGGCGACGTCCGGGGCGGGGACGTCGGCCGAACCCGGTTTCCCGGGCCGCCTCGCGGCCCTGGACAGGTCGGTCGCCGACCTCGCCGCGATCGAGGAGCACCAACTGGCCGTCGGACCCCGGTTCGCCGGTGTCGTCCTGCTGCCCCCGCGGGCGAGGCGCCTGCGCAGCGCGGTGAACCAGCTGCGGTCGGCGTGGACGGCGGGCGACACCGCGTGGGCCGAGCGGCACGCCGGGGGGTGCGAACGCGCGGTGACCGCGGCGCTCGACCAGGGCAGGCGGCACCGCGCCGCGCTGGACGAGCTGGTGGACCGGCGCGCCGCCTTGCGGGCCCGGCTCGACTCCTACGCCGAGATGGCGCGCGACCACGGCTTGGTCGAGGAGCGCGGGTTGGACGAGGCGTACGGCCGGGCGTGGCGGCTGCTCTACGACGGCCCGTGCGACATCGCGGCCGCCGGACGGGCGGTCGTCGACTACATGAACGCGGTGCGCCACGGGATCGGAGGTCGGTGATGACCGCGTGCGAACGTGACGGGTGCACCGGCACGCTCGCGCGGAGCGGGTACTGCCGCCGGTGCGGCCTCCCGCCGAAGACACCCGCCACGGCGTTCGTCGGCTCCCGGGGCCCGGCCGCCGGGCCGGCACGCCCCGACCCCGCCGGGGAACGCCCCACCCGGGTGACGAGCACGGCGGCCACCCGGCCGCCGCAGACCACCGGGCAGGGCAGCGGCGGCGCGCACGTGCCCTTGCCGGTGGTGGAGCTGCCCGAGCCGGACAGCCGCGTCCGGCCGCTCCCCGGTGTCGCGGAAGAGGAGCGGTTCTGCGGCAGGCAGGGCTGCGGCGCGGCCGTGGGCCGGTCGGTCGACGGCGGTCCGCCGCGCGACGAGGGGTTCTGCGGCGAGTGCGGCGCCCCGTTCTCGTTCAGGCCGAAGCTCGGCCCCGGCGACGTGGTGGCCGGGCGCTACGAGGTGCGCGGCTGCATCGCGCGCGGCGGGCTGGGGTTCGTGTACCTGGCGAAGGACGTCCGACTCGGTCAGCACGTGGCGCTCAAAGGGCTCATCGACGTCAACAACACCGCGGCCGTGCGGATCGCGGAGAACGAGAGCCAGGTCCTCATCGCGCTCGGGCACCCCAACATCGTGCGGATCCTCGATGTCGTCACGCACGACGACGCCCGCTACATCGTGATGGAGTTCGTCGACGGGCTGTCGCTGCGCGAGGTGAAGAACCGCGGCCGGGCGAGCCTCGGCCCCGAGCGGGGCATGCTGCTGGTCGAGCACGTCGTGGCCTACGGCCGCGAGATCCTCACCGCGCTGTCCTACCTGCACGGGCAGGGCCTGCTGTACTGCGACATGAAGCCGGACAACGTGATCCACGGCGACCGGCGGGTCAAGCTCATCGACTTCGGCGGCATCCGCCGCATCGGCGACCGGGAAAGCCCGTGGGTCATCACCGAGCACTACCAGTTCGGCACCGACGATCCGCGGGCCCGCCGGGCGGAAGTGCACGAGCGCGGGCTGACCGTGCGGTCGGACATCCACACGGTGGGGATGACCTTGCGGGAGCTGTACAACGCGAGCGACGGCTGGCGGCCCGGCACCGCGGAGCTCGCCGTCGACCCGGCGCACCCGGCCGCGTTCGGCATCGAGTCGTTCGTCCACGTCCTGCGGCGGGCCGTCGCGCCGTACGAGCGCCGCTTCGCCGGCGCCGACGAGATGCTGGTGCAGCTCGACGGCGTGCTCAACGAGATCCTGTCCTTGCGCGACGGCCGTTCCCGGCCGGCGTTCTCGACGCTGTTCGCGGAGCCGACCGCTCTGGTCGACGCCGGTCTGGGTGACGTGCCGTCGGTGCGCGACCTGATCGCGGACGACGTGTCGGCGCTCGTCCGCGGGCCCTCACCGCGGGAGATCGCCCTGGGGCTGCCGGCGCCGCGCGAGGACCCCGATGACGAGCAGGTCGCGTTCCTCCGCACGGTCCGGGCCCCCGACGCGGCCCGGCTGCTGAAGAAGCTCGCGCAGGCGGCGCCGTCGGTGGAGGTCGCGTTCCGCCGCTGCCGGGCGTTCCTGGAGGTGGCCGACGTGGCCGCGGCGACGGCGAGCGTGCGCGACGCCGTCCGGTTGCTCGGCGGGCGGGCCGCGCACGACTGGCGGGTCCGCTGGCACGAGGGGTTGGTCGAACTGGCCTCCGGCCGCGTGGCCGCGGCCGTCGGGAAGTTCACCTCCGTCCACCACGACATCCCGGGCGAGGAGACGCCGAAACTGGCGCTCGGGCTGTGCCTGGAACACCTCGACCAGGACGCCGGGCGCTACTACGGCGCGGTGTGGTTGCACCGCGCGCAGGTCAGCGCGGCGTTCGGGTTGGCCAGGGTCGCGCTGCGCGGTGGCGACCGGGCCGGCGCGGTCCGCGTGCTCGACCAGGTGCCCGAGTTCTCCCGCCACGACGAGGCCGCGCGGATCGCCGGTGTCCGGGTGCTCACCGGTCCGCTGCGCGGGTCCGGTGGCGAGGTGCTGTTGCCGGACCCCGACGACTTCGCCGAGGCCGAGGAGCGGATGTCGGCGCTGGGCGTGGACGACATCCGGGCCGACCGGCTGCGGGCCGCGGTGCTGGGCACGGCGCTGAAGTGCGTCGAGCACGACGTCACGCCGCCGGCCGGGGCGCTGCTGGGCGACCGGCCGACCGAACGCGCGCTGCGCGATCGCCTGGAGAAGACGTTGCGCCGTCTCGCGTGGCGGGCGTCGAGCAGGAAGGAGCACGACGTGTTGATCGACCTGGCCAACGAGCGACGCCCGATCACGTTGGTCTGATCCCAGCCGGGCACCGCAGAGGGGACGCCATGACCGGGGTGGAACTGGGCTTGACGGTGCACCAGAACAAGTTCCTGGCCCAGGGGGACACCGCGATGCACGCGGTGCTGACCGCCAGCGCACGAGGCGGCGCCGCCACGCCGCCGACCCGCTCGGCCGAGGTGCTGATGATCGACTGCTCCAGTTCGATGCGGCACCCGCACACGAAGATCGAGGAGGCGAAACGGGCGGCCGCCGCCGCGATCGCGGTGCTCCCCGACGGCGCGCTGTTCGGCGTCGTGCGGGGTGCGGAGGACGCGCGGGTCGTCTACCCGGCGCACGACGGCCTGGTCGTCGCGTCGGACGCGACGCGGCGGGCCGCGCAGCAGGCCGTCGCGCGCCTCGGCGCGTACGGCGGTACCGCGATGGGCACGTGGCTGGCCAAGACCAGGCTCCTGTTCGCCGCCCACCCGGACGCGGTGCGCCACGCCATCCTGCTGACCGACGGCAACAACGAGTCCGAGAGCCACCAGGCCCTGGTGGCCGAGCTGAACGCCTGCGAAGGCCGGTTCGTCTGCGACGCGCGCGGCATCGGGGAGGGCTGGGACCCCCGGGAGCTGGCCGAGATCGTCAAGGTGCTGCGCGGCGAGGCGGATTCCGTCGTGGAGGACCACCTGCTCGCGGCCGACTTCCGACGGCTGGTGGAGCGGGCGCTGACGAAGGTGCTGCCCGAGGTGCGGCTGCGCGTCGGCACCATGCCCTACAGCAGGGTGCGGTTCGTGACCCAGGTGATGCCCAACGAGTACGACCTGACCGACCGCGTCCGCCGGGAGGGCGACGACGAGCACGTGCTGTCGCTGGGCTCGTGGTCGGCCGACGAGTCGAAGGACTACCACCTGTGCCTCGACCTCGACCCGGACGCGCCGGCCAGCTACGACGTCGACCGCCAGCTGGCGTGGGCGGAGCTGGAGGCCGACGGCGCGGTCTCCGGGACGGTCGCCGTGGTCGGCCGCTGGACGCACGACCCGGTGCAGCCGACGATCGTCAACCCGGTGGTCAGCCGGTACCTGGCGCGGACCGAGCTGAACGCGGCGATGGCGGACGGCGGCGACGCCTACGGCGAGGGCCGGTTCGACGCGGCCGAGCGGGCTTGGGGCGAGGCCGTGCGGCTGGCCACCGAGCAGCACAACGACGAGTACCTGGCACGCCTGGCACGCATCGTGGAGATCCGCGACGCGCACACCGGTGACGTCCGGCTTCGTCCCGACGTCACGCGCAGCGCCGTCGGCAGCGTGCTCATCGCCCCGTCGGGCGTCGGCGGACCGCGCCGGCCCACCGCCGACCCGGTCTTCGCGTCGGGCCCCTGGCAGCCCTGCCCGCACTGCCGGGAGCCGAACAGGCCGGCCGCGAGGTTCTGCGAGAGCTGTGGCGGCCCGATGGCCGAGGTCGCGACGTGACGGCCCCGGAGAGCCCGCTCCCCGCGCACGTCGGCGGCGACGGGTCCACGTCCACCGAGGACGTGACGCGCGCCCCCGCGCACGTCCGCGGCGGCACGCGCACGTGGCTGCTGCGGCGGCTGTGGCTCCTGCTCGGCGCGGCGGCGCTGACGCTGGCGACCGCCCCGTGGGCGGTGTGGGTCGTGGTCGACACCGCCGGGACCGTCCGCGACCGGACGACCGAAGCGGTGCTGGAGACCGCCGCGGCCCGCCTCGCGCTGACCGCCGCCGACCGGGCGGTGATCACGTCCTTCGCGTCCGGGCACGCGGTGCTCACCGGGCCGGGGCAGGACTACACGAACCGGCTGGCCGCGGCCAACCAGAGCCTGGCCAAGGTCGCGGAGGCCAACCAGGCGGCGGCGGGCGCGGGCAGGCTCCAGGTCGTCGCCGGCCTGGTCGCGGCCTACGCGGGCGCGATCGGCCAGGCCGACGCCCACTACCGCGACCCGGAGGCGACCGGTCTGGGCGCGGCCGACCTGTGGTACGCGTCGCGCCTGCTGCACGCGCCCGGCGGCGTCCTGGAACAGTTGGAGACCCTGCAGGCCGACCAGCGGGCGGCGTTGGCGGAACAGCTTGACGACGGGACCCTGTGGCCGCGGCTGCTGTGGTCGCAGCCGGCCTCGCCGCTCCTGCCCGCCCTGTTCGGACTCGTGCTGCTGGTGGTGCAGTGGCAGTTCTTCAAGCGGTTCCGCCGGGTCTTGAACGTCTGGCTCGCCGCCGCCACCGTGCTCACCCTGTTCGTGGCGGTCGCCCTGGTGTTCACCGCCTTCCAGCGCCACCGGCTCGTCGAGGTCGGTGACCGGGTGGACACCGTGCTCGCCGCACGGGAGGCGGCCGTCTCCGCCGACGAAGCCGTCGGTCAACGGGCGTTGGCCGACCTGCTCTCCGGGCTGTGCGGCGCGCAGGGGTGCGGGCCCACGGTGGACGAGTTCCGGGCCGGGCTGCCCGCACCGGTCACCGAGGCGGACGCCGAGCGCGACACCGACGCCGAGGAGGTCACCGCCCAGACCGCGGCCGCCACGGAGTCCGGCGGGCGCGGCTGGCTCGTGCCGCTGGCGGCCGTGCTCGCGTTGGCGCTCGTCGTGACCGGCATGGCGCTCCGCCTCAACGAATACCGGTATCGAACATGAGAACCCGAGGGAGAGCCCGGGCACGGGTGGGGCGGCTCGTGCTGGCCGTCGCGCTGCTGGCGTCCGGCGCGTGCGCGACGACCGCGAGCGGCACGGTCACCGTGCTGGGGCCGTGGACCGGCTCCGAGGAGGACGCCTTCCGCGAGGTGCTCGACCGGTTCGAGACCGCCACCGGGATCGGCTACGAGTACCGGGGCACGCGTGCCGTCGACCAGGTGCTCGCCGCCGACGTCCAGCGCGACGCCGCGCCGGACGTGGCCGTCCTGCCCAACCCGAGCGTGTTGGCCGCGTATGCGCGGCAGGGCGAGCTGCACCCGTTGGACGAGGTGCTCGGCGACCGGAGCGGGTCGTACGGACCGCAGTGGTTGGCGCTGCAACGGGTGGGGCGGGACCGGCAGTACGCGGTGGCGGTCAAGGCCGACGTCAAGAGCACGATCTGGTACGCCACCGCGAACGCCGACTGGCCGACGCCGGTGACCTGGCAGGAACTCGTCGCGTTGAGCCGTCGGCTGGGCGCGGAGGGCCGCACGCCGTGGTGCCTGGGCATGGGATCCCCACCCGTGTCCGGCTGGCCGGGCACCGACTGGGTCGAGGACGTCCTGCTGCACTCCGCCGGGCCCGAGGTGTACCGGGAATGGGCCTCCGGTCGGCTCGCGTGGACGTCACCGCAGGTCCGCCAGGCGTGGCAGGCGTGGGGCGAACTCGTGGCGGCGCCCGGCGCGGTGCGAGGCGGCGCGCAGGCCGCGCTGCTCACGGACTTCGGCGACGCGGGGCGCGGGTTGTTCACGAACCCGCCCGGGTGCCTGCTCGAGTACCAGGCATCGTTCGCCATCGGCGGCTACCAGGCCGTGGAGCGCGAGGACGGCAGCACGCCGCGACCGGGGTCGGACTTCGACTTCTTCCCCTTCCCCGGTGGCCGGGTGTCGTCGGTGTCCGCCGACCTCGCGGGCATGTTCCACGACACCCCGGGGGCAAGGGCGCTCGTCAGGTTCCTCGCGTCCGACGAGGCGCAGCGCATCTGGCCGGAGCTGCGCGGCGGCAGCGTGTTCTCGGTGAACAAGACCGTCACCGACGTCTACGACGACGACATCGGCCGCCGGATCGTCCAGAGGCTCACGGCGGAACCGCTGTGCTTGGACGCGTCCGACCTGATGCCCGCGCGGATGACCGACGCGTTCTACCGCGCCGTGCTGGAGTACCTGCACGCCCCGGCGCGGTTGGACGCCCTGCTGGCCGACCTGGACGAGGTCCGGGCGAGCCTGGACGACCCGGAACAGTGGCTCGACGTCCCTTGCGGGCAGTGAGGAGCAGCGCGTGCAGGAGATGGCCCGGTTCGTCCTGGAGGACGGCGGCGGAGTCGTGGTGGAGGTCGACCCCGTCCCGCACACGACCCGCGTGTCGCGCCGCGACGACCTGATCGCCGACGCCAAGGTGTCGTTCGAGAAGGCGTTGGAGAGCATCCGCGACGCGGCGGCCGCGGCACTCGGCCAGTTGCGGTCGATGAGCCGGCAACCCGACGAGGTGGAGCTGAAGTTCGCCGTGAAGCTGTCCGCGACCGCCGGGGCGGTGATCGCGAAGACCGCGGTGGACGGCCAGTTCGAGGTCAAGCTGAAGTGGGTGCGCGACCCGACGGCCGTGCCCGCTCCGGAGGAGCCCGAGCCGCAACCGACGGAGCCCGATCGCGCCGGGTAACCCGAACGAGCGACAGCTCCCCGTGGCCATCTCGCATGGGGAGCCGCCGGCTCACGTTCACGGCGACACGCGGTGACGACGGCCGATCACAGCGAGGCGCGACGCTGCCCCGCTGTTGCCCGCACCGGGGTCGCCCAAGCGGTCGGTTGCTGCTCAGGGCCGGGGGTATCCGCGCGCCGTGGCCGGTCGGCGGGGTTAGTGGGATCGGCGAGGGGTAGCCCAGTCCACATCGGTCGCGTCCCGGGCCGTGCGCACCGGGGCGTTCGACCCGATCGGATGCGGAGGCTGCCCGTGGCGCGACCGGCACGCCTGGCCGGAAGGCGAGGCAGGCGGGAAGAGGTGCAGAGGCGGGCTCGGCGGCTGGGTTGGCTGAGCTTCGCCCTGGGCGTGGTGCAGCTCGCGGCGCCGGGCGCGGTGCGCCGGCTCGCCGGCGTGGACGATTCCGCGCGGTCGCGGGCGGTGGCGCCGGCCGTCGGAGCGCGGGAGCTCGTCCACGCGGCCGGGCTGCTGACGAGCCGGCGGAAGGGCGCCTGGGTGTGGACCAGGGTCGTGGGCGACGCGATGGACCTGACCGCGCTGGGAGTGGCCCTCGCCCACCGCGACGGGAGCCGCCGGCGGCGGCTGGTCGGGGTCACCGGCGCCGTCGCCGGCATCACGGCGCTGGACCTGCTGACCGCCGTACAGGCCACCCGACAGGCACGCACCGGCTCCGTGACGGCGGCGCGGGACGTGCGCGAAGGAGGACCCGTGGAGTTGACAGCAACGACAACCGTTCGCAAACCCCCGTCGGAGGTCTACGCGTTCTGGCGCGACCTGGAGAACCTCCCGACGTTCATGGCGCACCTCGAGCGGGTCCGCACCACCGGTGACCGGACGAGCCACTGGTCGGCAAGCGCGCCGTTCGGCAAGGACGTCGAGTGGGACGCGGAGATCACCGACGAGACGCCCGGCGAGAAGATCGTGTGGCGGTCGACCGGGGAAGCCACCGTGCCGAACGCCGGCACGGTCCGCTTCACGCCCGCCCCGGACGGTGTGAGCACCGAGGTGTTCGTCGTCCTGGTGTACGAGATCCCCGGCGGCGCGGTCGGCAAGGCGGTCGCCAGGTACTTCGGCGAGGAACCCCACCAGCAGCTCGACGACGACCTGCGCCGGTTCAAGCAGGTCGTGGAGACCGGCGAGGTGGTCCGCTCCGACGGCGCGCCGTGGGGCAAGAGGGCGCGCGAGGAGTTCCCGCAACGGCCGGCGCAACCGCTGTCGGATTCCGAGTTCGCGAAGGGGGCGGGCGGATGAGGGCGACCACCTGGGCGGGCCGCAACAAGGTCGAGGTCCGCGACGTGCCGGAGCCGAGGATCCTCAACAGCCGCGACGCCATCGTCCGGATCACCTCCACCGCGATCTGCGGCTCGGATTTGCACCTGGTCGACGGCTACGTGCCGACCATGCAGGACGGGGACGTCCTGGGGCACGAGTTCATGGGCGAGGTGGTCGAGGTCGGCCCGGGCGTCGCCCCGGACCGGCTGCGCGTCGGGGACCGGGTCGTCGTGCCGTTCCCGATCGCCTGCGGCGCGTGCGCCGCCTGCGCGGCCGAGCTGTACTCCTGCTGCGAGAACTCCAACCCCAACGCCGGGATCGCGGAGAAGATGTTCGGCCACCCGGTCGCCGGGATCTTCGGCTACTCCCACCTGACCGGCGGCTACGCGGGCGGTCAGGCGGAGTACGCGCGCGTGCCGTTCGCCGACGTGAACCCGCTGAAGATCGAGTCCGACCTGACCGACGAGCAGGTGCTGTTCCTGTCCGACATCCTGCCCACCGGCTACATGGGCGCCGAGATGTGCGACATCCGACCCAGCGACGTGGTGGCCGTCTGGGGCGCGGGCCCGGTCGGCCAGTTCGCCATGGACAGCGCCCGGCTCCTGGGCGCCGCGCAGGTCGTCGCCATCGACAAGGAGCCCTACCGGCTGGAACTGGCGGAACGGGCGGGCCACACGCCGGTGAACTTCGAGGAGGTCGACGTCCGCTCCCGGCTGCTGGAGCTGACCGGTGGGCGCGGCCCGGACAAGTGCATCGACGCGGTCGGCCTGGAGGCCACCCACGGCAGCGCGCACATCGCCGCCTACGACCGGATCAAGCAGGCCGTGCGGTCGGAGACCGAACGCCCGCACGCGTTGCGGCAGGCGATCCTGTCGTGCCGCAGCGGCGGCGTGGTCTCGGTGATCGGCGTGTACGGCGGCCTGCTGGACAAGTTCCCCGCCGGCGCGTGGATGAACCGGTCGCTGACCCTGCGCACCGGGCAGTGCCACGTGCAGCGCTACATGAAGCCGCTGCTGGACCGCATCGAACGCGGCGAGATCGACCCGACCCGGATCATCACCCACACCCTGCCGCTGGACGAGGCGGAACGCGGCTTCGACATCTTCAAGAACAAGCAGGACAACTGCGAGAAGGTCGTCCTCAAACCCTGACGACCACCCGGCGCCCGGCCACCGCGACGAGCGCCCGGCTGCGGGTGACCGCTCGGCCACGCCGGTTTCACGCTTTCGTGTCTCCCGCTGTGTGACGGCGAGTGCCGTGTGGACATCATCCTCAGTGGACCGTCGGTTTGGACGGTTTCCCCAGGGTATTCGGCTCTGAAGGGGCCGCCCGGACGGAGGGAGGCACCCGCGACGAGGAGGTAGTCGTGAAAGCAGTGGTGTACGAAGGGCCACGGCAGGTCAGCGTCAAGGACGTGCCGGACGCGCGGATCGAGCGACCGACCGACGTGCTGGTGCGGATCACGTCGGCGAACATCTGCGGCTCGGACCTGCACATGTACGAGGGGCGGACCGACTTCGAGACCGGCCGCTGGTTCGGGCACGAGAACCTGGGTCAGGTGGTCGAGGTCGGCGCCGGGGTCGACAAGGTGGAGGTGGGCGACTGGGTAGTCCTGCCGTTCAACATCTCCTGCGGGCACTGCAAGAACTGCGAGCGCCTGCTGACGAACTACTGCCTGACCGCCCAGCCCGAGCCGACGATGGCCGGCGCCGCGTACGGCTTCGCCGACATGGGCCCGTGGGCCGGCGGGCAGGCCGAGCTGTTGCGCGTGCCCTGGGGCGACTTCAACTGCCTGCGGCTGGGCGAGGACGCCGAGGAGCGCCAGACCGACTACGTGATGCTCGCCGACATCTTCCCGACCGGCTACCACGCCACCGAGATGGCCGGCGTGCAGCCCGGCGACCAGACGGTCGTCTACGGCGCGGGTCCGGTCGGGTTGATGGCCGCCCTCTCGGCGACCATCCGGGGGGCGAGCAAGGTGATGGTCGTCGACCGGCACGCCGACCGGCTGAGGCTGGCCGAGTCGATCGGCGCGATCGCCATCGACGACTCGAAGGTCGACCCGGTGCAGGCCGTGCTGGAGGAGACGATGGGTCTGGGCGCGGACAACGGCTGCGAGTGCGTCGGCTACCAGGCGCACGAGCCCGACGGCCGGGAGCAGGCCAACCTGACGATGAACCGGCTGGTCGCCTCGGTGCGCTTCACCGGGAAGATCGGCAACGTCGGCGTCTTCGTGCCCGAGGACCCCGGGGCCGGCGACGAGCTGGCCAAGCAGGGCAAACTCGCCTTCGACTACGGCATGTTCTGGTTCAAGGGCCAGCACATCGGCAGCGGCCAGGCCCCGGTCAAGAAGTACAACCGGCAGCTGCGCGACCTGATCGCCGCGGGCAAGGCCGAACCGTCGTTCATCGTCAGCCACGAGCTGCCCCTCGATCGCGCGCCGGATGCCTACGAGCACTTCGACAAGCGGGACGACGGCTGGACGAAGGTCGTCCTGCACCCGGCCGGGGCGGGTGTCTGACGTGGCCGGGGAGCTGGACGGACGTCGGATCGCCATCCTCGCCGCCGACGGGGTGGAGCGGGTCGAGCTGGAGCAGCCGCGGCAGGCGCTGGACGACGCGGGAGCCCGCACCGTCGTGGTCTCCATCGCCGGCGGCGAGATCCAGGCGCGCGACCACGACCTCGAAGACGCCGGCACCTTCGCGGTGGACCGGCTGGTCGGCGAGGTGTCGGTGGACGACTACGAGGCGCTGCTCCTGCCGGGCGGGACGGTGAACCCGGACAAGCTGCGGATGGAGCCCGCTGCGGTGCGGTTCGTCCGGGACTTCGTCCGGTCGGGCAAGCCGGTCGCCTCGATCTGCCACGGCCCGTGGAACTTCGTCGAGGCCGACGTCGCGCGCGGACGCCGGCTGACCTCGTGGCCGAGCGTCCGCACCGACCTGCGCAACGCCGGGGCCGAGGTGGTCGACGAGCCGGTCGTCACCGACGGCAACATCACCACGAGCCGGTCGCCCGACGACCTGCCGGCCTTCTGCGAGCGCATCGTGCAGGAGTTCGCCAAAGCGCCGTAAGCCTTCACCGCTGCCGATCGGGCGTGCCCTCGTCGATCCCCGAACGCGCGCCCGTCACCCACCCGCGCCGGCGCACCCCGGAGCCGGAGCCGGCCGCCTCCCGCACCGAGCTGCGCAACCGCGGAGCCGATCGGGTCGTGGTGAACTCGATCGGCAGGCCGTTCCCCCTTTGTGCGTCGACCTCGACCGATGCCGGCCGTAACGACGGGCCGCGGCTCGGCGACGACCTCCACGACAGGAGGAGGGGTATGGGGCGGCGTCTGCTGGTCGGGCTGCTGCTGGGCGGTGCGGTGTTGGGGTGGTTGGTTCCCTCCTACCTCGGTGCCGGGGGCGGCGACGAGTCGGCGAGTTGGAAGGCGGGCATCTTCTCGGCCTTGCTGTCCGTGCTGGCCCTGGTGATCGGACTGCCCGCGCGCAGGTCGGCCGTGGAGCGGGTCAGCACGCCGGCGCAACTCGACCAGGCCGAACGTGCGCTGCGGGCGTCGGTCCGGGCTTATCTGGACGAGGAGTTGCACCGCCGGGGGCTGGACGACGTGGTGATCCCGGTACGCCTGCGCACCGAGGACGGGGAGCGGTTGGTCGTGGCGGCGAGCGGCGAGTTGGTCGCGCCACTCGCGGTGGACGCCCGGCTGCTCCTCGTCGGTGAACCGGGGGCGGGCAAGACGACGGTCTGCCTGCTGTGGTGCCGGGCGCTGGCCCGCGACGACGGTCAGGCCGTGCCGGTCCTGGTGCCGGCGACGTCGTGGAGACCGGAGTACAAGACCCTGCGCCAGTGGGTGGCGGCCTGGGTGGCGGAGTCGGTCGGTGTGCTCGCCAACACCGCCGAGTACGGCGGCACGGCGGCATCGGGGCTGGTGGAGGACGGCCGTGTCCGGTGCGTGATCGACGGGTTGGACGAGCTTCCCGAGGCCCATCGCGGCGCGGTGCTGGACCTGCTGGCCGGCGCGGGCGCGAAGACGCCGTTCGTGCTGACCAGTCGCCCGGGTCCGTCGCGCAGACTGGCCGCGCGCACGTCGGGGATCCGCGGTCTGCGCCGAGTCGACCTGCTCCCCACCGTGCCGGCGGACGCGGTCGCCTACCTCGCCTCGTTCGACGGCCGCTGGCGGCACGTGGACACCGGCTCCTTGCGACGCCTGCTGTCCACCCCGCTCACCGTCTACCTGATGCGGCAGGTCTACCTCGACCGGAAGGCCGGTGGTGACGAACCCGTCGAGCGGGCGCTGTGGCGTGGTTTGGTGCCCTCGGTGTTCGAGGACCTGGCCGGGCAGGTCGCCCGCCGCTCGTCCGGCGCGCCGGGCCGGGCGTGGCCGGTCGAGTCGGCCGAGCGGTGGTTGTCGTTCCTGGCTCGGCGGTTGTCCGAACCGACCGGCGAACTGCGGTGGTGGAACTTCCGCGAGCGCGTGCCGAACCCCATGACGGCGCCGGCCGTGATCGTGGGCGCGGTCGGGGTGCAGACCTACGTGGCGCAGGCGCTCGTGCTGGGCGTCGACATGAGGTTCTTCGCCCTGCTGAAGTCCTTCCTGTACCCCGCGGTGGGGCTGATGCTGGCCTCCATGCTGCCCAACAAGCGGTTGTTCTACGTCGACGATCCGCGCGTGGACACCTCGGTGTCGCTGTCGTTCGCGGCCGGTGTTCTCGTCGGCGTGCTGGTGGGGACTTCCCAGGGCCCGGTGACCGGCATGGCGGCGGGGTTGTCCGCCGCGATCACCACGATCTTCTTCGGTGTGCGGGTGGTGGCGAGGCTCCGCTCGGTCAAGCGCACCTACACGCACCCGGCCGAGGCGGTGCGGACCGCGCGGTGGCATGCGCTGGTGTCCAGCGGCGCGGTGTTCTGCATGCTCTCCGTCGTGCTCCACCGACTGCTGCCGCAGGCGATCGTGTGGGATCGACCGCTGCTCCTCTCGGCCACGGCCACGCTCATCGCCGGGTGGTTGCTGTCGGCATCGGTGTGGGGCGGTTACCTGGGGGCGCGATTGACCTGCGCCTTCCGGGGCCAGTTGCCGTGGCGGTTGGGCGCGTTCCTCGACGACACGAGCCGGATCGGGCTGTTGCAGCGGGTCGGCGCGCACTACGCGTTCCGCCACGCGAGGTTGCGCGCGGTGCTCGTGGAGGACACGGCTCCGCGGGAAGCGGCGAAGCCCTCGCCGCTGTGAGGTCGGCCGGCGAGGTTCCCGTCCTGCGCTTCGCCCTGGAGGCCGTCCGGGGGCGGGACCGCGGCCCCGCCCTCCGCCGTTCAGCGCTCCCCGCCGCGGCACTCCCGCAGCTCGCGCCGCGCCCGCCGCCGGTCACGGCGACGCGACCCGCGGCGGAAGTGGAACCACTCCCGTCGGCCTGCCCTGGTCTCCCGACGGATCGGGTGCCGCTCGGAGCCGCCCCAGTGGCAGCCGGACGTGCGGTGGCTCGTCGACGCACTGTCGGGCGTGATCTCGTCGGGCAGCGTGCACACGCCGTGCCGGTGGTCGTGCACCGGCACGCAGGTGGTCATCGGCCGGTCGGCCATCCGGACCCACCACGGCCGGGTCCTGTCGGTCTTGCCCATCCGGTCACCTTTCGGCTCCGTGACGCCCCGGTGTGGGGCTGCCGCAAGAGCTGGTGCACCGTGATCACCTCCGACCGGGCGGGCGACGGGGCCGTGTTCGACCTCACCGCCCGACGTCACCGGAACCGGCGGGTCGGGTGGGGTCGCCGTGGCCCAGGGCCGTGCCGACCTCGGCCGCGACGGCCGCCATGCCGGCCGCGTTGGGGTGGAAGGACGCGGCGGTCCTGGCGAGGTTGCGGGTGAACGGCTGGAGCCACGGCTCGGGCGCGCCGAGGGCGTGGGTGCGGCTCGCCCGCGACACCGCGACGAGGTCGGCGCCGCTGCGGTCGGCGGCCAGCGCGCAGGCCGCTTCCAGGGCTTCCTGGACGGCGCGCAGGGCGGTGATCTCCTCCGGGGTGAAGGGGATGTCCGGGGCGGGTTCGGTGTGGGGCCCGATGACGGTCAGGTAGTCGACCAGCACGACCCGGGCGCGCGGGGCCCGGCGGCGGACCTCGTCGACCACCCGGGCGAGGCCGGCGGCGGTCCGGTCGACGTCGGCCGGGGTGGGCTCGGGGATGGTGGGGCCGTAGGTCGCCGTGAGCACGTCGGCCATCGGGCCGTCGGGTTCGACGCGGGTCCAGGCGGTGGTCAGCAGCGAGCCCGCGAAGCGCAGGTCGTTGCCGCCGGCGGTGACGGTGACCAGGTCCGCGGTCGCGGGGACGCCGTCGACCTGGGGCGGGAACTCCACGCCGGTCAGCGTCACCTGGGGTTCGTCCAGGATCGTGGCGACCGTCGCGCCGGAGACGGTCAGGTCCACCAGGTCCGCCCCCAGCGCGGCGGCCAGCAGGCTCGGGTAGTTGCGGCCGGAGCGGGCGGCGTTGGTGTCCACCAGCGGGGCGATGCCCGGACCGGCGGCGAAGGAGCTGCCCAGGGCGGCGTAGGTCATCCGGGACGTCACGCGCCGGATCCTCCCACGCGAGGGGCACCGTCCCTCCCGGCCACCACCGGTGAGCCGCCGAGGGGTGTCGGCCCGGCCCGTGCGGGTGGAGCGGCTAATGCCGGGGCTGCGGGCGACGACTACCCGTTCGTCCGCGTTGTCGCCCTGGGAGGGGTCCGGAAATGCTCAACTTATCGAAGATCGCGCCGAACGACCTGGTGTCGCTCAGCGGGTGGAGCGCCTACTGGATGCTCGGCACCGCGGAGACCCACGTGTCGGTCTACACGAAGAAGCTGGAGACCCAGCAGTGGCGGGTCATCCGGAACAACCAGGTGAAGCAGGGGCTGAAGACCCGGGTGTCCGACGTGCCGCCGCCCGACTTGTTCTTCGACGAGTTCCACGTGACCCTCAACGGGCTGCACCACTTCTACTCCGTCACCGGCCTCATCCTGTCGCGGGACGGTGAGACGCACGCCCGGCCGGAATCCGTGACCTGGGGGAAGGCCAACGCGATGGCCGCGAAGTTCCTGACCCTGGTCGGGGTGCCGACCACCGTGGAGTCGTTGGCCGCCCAGTTGACCGCGTTCACCGGGTACGCGCCGGTGCCGCCCCCGCAGGCCCAGCCCGTGCAGCCGGTGCAGGCCCAGCCCGTCCAACCCGCCCAGCCCGTCCAACCCGCGCTGTCGGGCAAGAGGTTCGTGAAGCAGCACGTCACGAGGTACACCGGCCCGGCCGTCGAGATGGAACTGGTCGAACCGACCGGCACGGTGCCGTTCGAGACCGAGGAGGTCGTCCTGTACGACGCGCTCGACGACGTGTTCAAGAGCTGACCCGGCGTCGGGCACGTCGGCCGAAGCGCGCCGCCCGTGCGGGTGGCTTCGCCGTTCAGGGCGTCGCGCTCGACCGACCGGGAGTGGCGCCGGGCGGCGACGACCCGGCTCCTCGTCGGGACCACCGCGCGGAACCCGCCGACCGGTCGCGGTGCTTCGACCGAGGGTCGCCGTTCCGGGCCGGTCACGCCCGCGGCCGGGTCCGGCCGATCAGGCGGCGCTCCGCGCGACGCGGCCGGACTCGCCCTCGACCCGCTGTCGGGAGTGCTCGTCTACTCGCTCGGCGGGACGGCGCGACGCGCGGTCACGCTCCCGGTCCCCCCTGTCGCGTCGAGCAGGTGGACCAGCACGCGCCGGGCCGCGTCGGCCGCGTCGGCGCCCGCCAGACCCGTCAGCCGGTCGTCCCACTGCCGACGTACCCGGCGGCTGTCCTCGATGAGCCGCCGGCCGCGGTCGGTGAGCCGGGCGCGGCGCACTCGGCTGTCGGCGGGGTCCGGCTCCCTCACGACGTAGTCGAGGCGTTCCAGTTCGACCAGGTGCTTGGAGGCCGCCTGCTGGGTGACCTCCAGGAGGTCGGCGAGCGGTGTGATCACCTCGATCGAGACCTTCGACTGCTACGAACCGTTCGACACCCGGCCGTGAGCCCGCGTGGCCGCGGGACGCGACGCACCCCACGCAGCCTCGACCGGGTGACGGGTCCAGGCGCGGACGGGTGGATCGGCGGCGAAGCCGCGTCCCGGGTCCCCGCGGGCGTTCCGGTCCAAGCGCGACAAGAGCGACCGTTCCGCCAAGGCCGATCACGACTTGCCGGTCGCCTCGCGTGCGTCGAGAGCGCATCGCTTGTGGACTTCGCGCACGGCGCGCACCGGCAGCCGGCGAGTGCGTTGTGGATGACGCGATGCGCACGACGTGGCGCGTAGCCGAAGGACTACGGTGAGTGCACCGAGGACGGTGTGACGGACGGCAATTTGATTCATTCCAGACAAGCCGCCTAGGGTCGGGCGTGTGACATCCGACTTCGAGGCGCAGTTGCGGTCGGTCTCCCTGCGCGTGACCCGGCCCCGGTTGGCCGTGCTCGCCGCGCTGCGCGACCACCCGCACGTCGACACCGAGACGGTGATCACGTTGGTCCGGGCCGACCTGCCGACGGTCTCCCACCAGGCCGTTTACGACGTGCTGCGGGCGTTGACCGACACCGGCCTGGTGCGGCGCATCCAGCCCGCAGGCGCGACGGCCCGCTACGAGTCCCGGGTCGGCGACAACCACCACCACGTCGTGTGCCGTTCCTGCGGCGCGATCGCGGACGTCGACTGCGCCGTCGGCCACAGCCCTTGTCTC
>NZ_JBHYXZ010000032.1:67244-68876 GCF_042752395.1 Actinosynnema sp. NPDC059335
CTGCGCGGGCCCCCACCCCTTTGTTCTCACCCCGCCGCCCGCGGGCATCCCCGCGCTGCCGGGGCGCGGAGGTCGTGTTTTGGGGCACCTGCCCCGACTGCGCGACCCGGAACACCGCCAATGATCAGCCCGCTGGAAGGAAGTAAATTGAGCGACCTCGGGAAGACGCCCCCCTCAAGCGCACAGGGCGTGGACCAGAAGGCCGCGGTCGGCTGCCCGGTCGCGCACGACTCCGTGACCGCGCACGGGAGCGAGAGCGAGAACCCCGCGATCGACTCGCCGACCCCGAAGACCGGCGGCCGTCCGCGCACGAACCGCGACTGGTGGCCGAACCAGCTGGACCTCTCGGTGCTGCACGCGCACTCGCCCAAGGGCAACCCCCTGGGGCCGGACTTCGACTACGCCCGCGAGTTCGCCAAGCTCGACGTCGAGGCCCTCAAGCGCGACATCGTCGAGGTGCTCACCACCTCGCAGGACTGGTGGCCGGCCGACTTCGGCCACTACGGCGGCCTGATGATCCGCCTGAGCTGGCACGCCGCCGGCACCTACCGCACCCACGACGGCCGCGGTGGCGCGGGCGACGGCGGGCAGCGCTTCGCGCCGCTGAACAGCTGGCCCGACAACGCCAACCTGGACAAGGCGCGGCGTTTGCTGTGGCCGGTCAAGCAGAAGTACGGCCAGAAGATCTCCTGGGCGGACCTGCTGGTCCTCGCCGGCAACGTCGCCCTGGAGTCCATGGGCTTCAAGACCTTCGGCTTCGGCTTCGGCCGCGAGGACGTCTGGGAGCCGGAGGAGATCTTCTGGGGCCCGGAGGACGCCTGGCTGGGTGACGAGCGCTACGTCAGCGAGACCGAGATGGCGCCCGAGGTCGGCGCGACCGAGATGGGTCTCATCTACGTCAACCCCGAGGGCCCTCGCGGCAACGCGGACCCCTTGGCGGCGGCGCACTTCATCCGGGAGACTTTCGGCCGGATGGCGATGAACGACGAGGAGACCGTCGCCCTCATCGCGGGCGGTCACACGTTCGGCAAGACCCACGGCGCCGGCGTGGCCGACGGCCACGTGGGTCCGGAGCCCGAGGGCGCGCCGCTGGAGGCGCAGGGCCTCGGCTGGCTCAGCACCCACGGCAGCGGCAAGGGCGCCGACACGATCACCAGCGGTCTCGAGGTGACGTGGACGGACAAGCCCACGCAGTGGAGCAACCGCTTCTTCGAGATCCTCTTCGGCTACGAGTGGGAGCTGACCACGAGCCCCGGTGGCGCGAAGCAGTGGGTCGCCAAGGACGCCGAGGCGATCATCCCCGACGCGCACGACCCGTCGAAGAAGCACAAGCCGACCATGCTCACGACGGACCTGTCGCTGCGCGTGGACCCGGCGTACGAGAAGATCTCCCGCCGTTTCCTGGAGAACCCCGACGAGTTCGCCCTGGCGTTCGCCAAGGCCTGGTACAAGCTGCTGCACCGCGACATGGGTCCGGTCAGCCGCTACCTGGGGCCGTGGGTCCCCGAGGCGCAGCTGTGGCAGGACCCGGTGCCGGCCGTGGGCCCCCCGCGCCGGGGGGCCGGGGCCCGGGGGCGGCGGCGGCGAGCGCGACGACGGCGAGCAGGTCCACCGACAGCACGTGCACCAGGG
>NZ_JBHYXZ010000033.1:0-9269 GCF_042752395.1 Actinosynnema sp. NPDC059335
CACGGGGGGGGGGGGGGGGGGGGCGCGGGCGGGGCGGCGCCCCCCGGGGTTCCCAGCAGGTGAACGCCCGTCCGCGCGGCCGCCGCGAAAAGGTACGGTTCGTCGCGCCGGCCCCCCGCTACGACATCCGGGGGAGTGCCCGCGCTACGAGCAGGGAGGACGAGGCGTTGCGCCGTCGGAGGTTCGGGACCGCTGTTGCCGCGATCGCGCTGAGCGGTGTCATGGTGGTGAGCGCCTGCGCGAAGGACTCCGGGGGCGGCGTCGCCGGGTCGACCACCGCCGCCGGCGCCGGCTGCGAGTTCGCGACGCCGCCGAGCGCGCCCGCGGACTCCGGCGCCGCGACCCCGGGCAGCGGCAAGCCCGCCGACGGCGAGCGGATCGACGGCAGCGCGCTCAAGCTCGGTCTGGCCTACGACATCGGCGGCCGCGGTGACGCGTCGTTCAACGACCTCGCCGCCGCCGGGTTCGACCAGGCGATCAAGGACCTCGGCATCCGGCCGGAGAACACCCGCGAGCTGTCCGCCGCGCCGAACGAGGACGAGTCGCTCAAGCAGTCCCGCCTGCGCCAACTCGCGCGCGAGGGCTTCGACCCGATCGTCGCCGTCGGCTTCGCCTACACCGAGTCGCTGAAGGTCGTCGCGCCCGAGTTCCCGGACGTGAGGTTCGGCCTGGTCGACTCGGCCGTGCCCGGCGCGGCGAACGTCACGCCGCTGGTGTTCGCCGAGCAGGAGGGCGCGTTCCTGGCCGGTGTCGTGGCCGCGTACCACAGCCGGAAGTGCCACGTCGGCTTCGTCGGCGGCGTCGACATCCCGCTGATCCGGAAGTTCGAGGCCGGGTACGTCCAGGGCGCGAAGACCGCCGCGCCCACCATCGCGGTCGAGACCAAGTACCTCACGCCGGCGACCGACTTCACGGGCTTCCAGGACCCGGCGAAGGGGATGGAGGCCGCGAAGGGCCTCATCGACAAGGGCGCGGACGTCCTCTACCCGGCCGCGGGCGCGTCGGGCATCGGCGTCTTCTCCGCGGTGAAGCAGGCGGGCGTGCTGGGGATCGGGTGCGACGCCGACCAGTACCACCAGCCGGCGCTCGCGGACTCCAGGGACGTGATCGTCGCGTCCAGCCTCAAGCGCGTCGACGTGGCCGTATACGACTTCGTCAAGGCCGCCGCCGGCGACGACCTGGCCTCGCTGCCGGCGGTGTTCGACCTCGAGGTGGACGGCATCGGCTACGCGACGTCGGGCGGGAAGGTCGACGCGAAGCTCCAGGGCATCCTGGAGGGGTACAAGGCGCAGATCGTCAAGGGCGAGATCAAGGTCGCGGAACAGCCGTAGCGCCGGCGCCACGCTCACGCCTTCCCCGGTCCCGTCGGGGTGATGTCGCCCTGCCGGTAATTCCCGCTCGCCGTTCCCGCCGTGTCGCTAGGCTCGGCGGACGTTCGGCGAGACCCGGGGACAGGTGATGATGTGGGCCCGCAGCTCGCGGTGCTGATCCGCGGCCTTCCGGGAACGGGGAAGACGACGACGGCGGCCTTGCTGAGGGACGCGCTGCCCCCGTCGGTCCGGGTGTCCGACGACTCGGTGCGGTACCTGGCCCACCCGCGCGACTTCACCGCGTTCACGCTGGCCGCGTCCGAGGTCGCCTGCCTGGACCTCGCCCTGTCCTACTGCGACAGCGGGTTCCTGCCGATCATCGACGGCGTGTTCGAGGACGTCGGGTTCCTCGCGAGCCAGGCGTTGAGGTTCGAGCGGCGGGGCCACCGGCTCGTCACGATCTCGCTGACCGCCGACGTCGAAGACCTGCTGCACCGCAACGCGCTCCGCGACCCGCTCCAGCGGATGGACACCGACCGGATCCACCTGCTGCACTCGACGTTCCGGCCGGTCGGCGTGTCGCTGGAGATCCGCGGGAAGGCTCCCGAGGAGGTCTGCGACGACGTGCTCGACCTCATCGGGCCCGCCCGGACCGCGCCGCCGGACGACCACCCCGCCGGGCACGAGGTGGACCTGCTCTTCCTCCGGCACGGCGAGCCCGAGCACCCGGACGGGACCTACCCGGACCCGTTCACGACGCCGCTCTCCGCCGTGGGCCGCGGCGAGGCGCTGGCCGCGCGGGCGGCGGTCCGGCGGTTCGGCCCGGACGTCGTCCTGACCTCGGACTTCGCCTCGGCCTCGGAGACGGCCCGGCTCGCCTGCGCCGGGCTCGACGTCGAGGTCGAGACCGCGCCGGCGTTGCGCGAACGCGTGTTCCACCGGCTCGTCGGCAGGTCCCACGACGAGATCCGGCGCGACCTGGGCGCGGCGGCCGACGGGATCGTCGGCGGTGACGGCGACCTGGTGGAACTCCCGCCGGACGAGTCCTACGAGGCCGCGCGGGCGCGGGCGCTGTCCTTCTTCGACGGGCTCCCCGCCCGGCACGGCGGCCGGCGGGTGCTCGTCGTGGGCCACGGCGGGCCGCACTCGTGGCTGGTCGAACGGGCGCTGGGCGCGGAGCTGAAGGGCGTGCGGCGGCTGCGGTGGGACACCGGGTGCTTCAGCCGGTTCACGCTGTCCGCCGGGCAGACCCGGCTCGAAGCGATGAACATCGCGCCCGGCTCGGTCGTCCGGGGCTTGCGGCTGGGCGCGGTCTGATCGGTTGCGCGCCGGTTCCCCGCGGTCGGGCGCAGCGTGGCCGGTTGCCGCGGTTCCCGACGGCCGGGTGCGGTCTGACCGGTTCCCGACCGCCGGGCACGCCGCCCTCCGGCGGGGTGGTCCGCCTTGACGAGCGGCCGGCGGGGCTCGATACTGCTGGGAAAGCGCTTTCCCGACGGTGAGGAGAGGGACCTTTGAGCGCACTCGCGGTCCGGCACGAGGTCGGGTCTTCGCTGACCGTCGGCGACGGGGAGGTCGACCTCCTCCGCTACGTCTACGTCCCGGACACACCGACGCTGGAGTCGCCCAAGCCGTTCCTGCACCCGCTGCGCACCCGGTCGGGTCGGGTGGTGAGCCTGTTCCGGCCGCACGACCACGTGTGGCACAAGGGCATCGCGTGGTCGTTGCCGCACGTCGGCGACGACAACTTCTGGGGCGGGCCGACCTACGTCCGCGGGCGGTCCTACGTGCAGCTGGACAACAACGGCACGCAGCGGCACCGCCGCGTGGTCGACAGCGGCGCGGACGGCGGGACCGCGTCGTTCACCCACGAGCTGGACTGGATCACCCAGTCCGGGCGCGTCGTCCTCGCCGAGCGCCGGACGATCACCGCGACCCTGCTGTCCGACGCGGCGTGGGCGCTGACCTTCGACACCGAGATGACCAACACCTCGGGCGGCGACCTCGCGTTCGGCTCGCCGACCACGCACGGCCGGGAGAACGCCGGCTACGGCGGGCTGTTCTGGCGCGGCCCGCGCTCCTTCACCGGCGGGACCGTGGTCACGCCCGACGGCGTGGGCGGCGGCGAGTGGCGCGGCTCGCGGGGCGAGTGGATGGCCTTCGCGGGCCGGCACGACGGCGACGACGCGGAGTCGCTGGTCCTGATGGTGGACCACGTCGACAACCCGCACCACCCGCCGCGCTGGTTCGTCCGGTCCGAGGAGTTCGCGTGCCTGAACCCCGCGCCGTTCTTCAGCGAGGAGCTGGTGCTCGCCGACGGCGACGCGGTGCGGTTCCGCTACGGGGCCGGGGTGGCGGACGGCGGGGTGGACGACGCGAAGGCGCTGGCCGACGCCGTCCGGGACGTGCTGCGCCGGGAGGCGTCGGCGTGAGCGGCTTCCCCGGCGGGACGTCGCTGTCGTTCCTGGACGTCTACGACGACGCCGCACCCGACGGCCTGGTCGGCGGCAGCCCGCACCTGCACCTGGCCTCGACCGAGTGCTACGTGGTCGTGGCCGGGCGCGGCGAGCTGCACGCGCTGAACCCCGGCGGCTGCCACGAGATCCCGCTCGAACCCGGCTCGGTGGTCTGGTTCACGCCGGGCACCGTCCACCGGGCCGTCAACCGCGGCGGGCTGCGGGTGGTCGTGCTGATGGACAACGCGGGGCTGCCGGAGGCCGGTGACGCGGTGATGACGTTCCCACCGGAGGTCGTCGCGGACCCGGACCGCTACCGCGCCGCGGCGACCCTGCCGGACCGGGGGACGGAGGCCGAGCGCGCCGCGGCCGCCCGCCGGCGGCGCGACCTGGCGGTGCGGGGCTACCTGCCGATCCGGGACGCGCTCCGCGACGGCGACGAGGGGCCGCTGCGCGAGTTCCACGCCGCCGCGGCCGCGCTGGTGCGGGCTCGGGCCGGGAGGTGGGCGGCGATCGTCCGCGACGGCCCGCTGCGCCAGGCGGAGGCCGGCCTCGCGGTGACGACGGACCTGGCCGCGGGCCTGGCCGGGCACCTCGACCGCGCGGCGGTGTTCCGGTCGCCGGAGCACGAGACCGGCCCGGTGTTCGGCATGTGCGGCCGCCTGCGCCCGCACACCGCCGCCGGGGCCGTGCCGCTCACGAGCCCGCCGGCCGTCACGAGACCCCTGCCATGACCGGCTCGGCTGTCACGACCGGCCGCCGCCGGACCGTTCCGGTGACCCATCGCCGGGCGACACGGGTTGCGACCGGCCGCCGCGAGGCCGTTCCGGTGACCGGTCGCCGCCCGACCCCGGCGGTGACCGGCCGTCGTGCGACCCCGGCGGTGACCGGCCGTCGCGGGAGCCCACTCGTGGCCGGTCGCGCCGTGACCGGGCCGCCCCGGCAGCGCACCACCCATCCCGGCAGCGCACCACCCGTCCCACCCGGCAGCCGATGAGGAGCCCCTTCCGTGACCAGTCGCACCTACTCCTGCGCGATCGTCGGCACGGGCGCGATCGCGGGCGCCCACGCCGAGGCGATCACCGACCAGGCCGGGCGATCGCGGCTCGTGGGGGCCGTCGACCTCGACCCCGGCCGGGCGGCCGCGTTCGCCGCCAAGTGGGACGTGCCGACCTACCCCGGTCTCGCCGACCTGCTCGACGCGCAGCGGCCCGACGTGGTCCACCTGTGCACGCCGCCGGGCACCCACCTGGCGCTGGCGCTGGAGTGCCTGGCGGCGGGTGCGGTGCCCGTGGTCGAGAAGCCGCCGGTGCTGTCGCTCGCCGACCTCGACCGGCTGCGCGCGGCGGAGGCCGAGGCCGGGGTGCCGGTGGCGACCGTGTTCCAGCACCGGTTCGGCTCCGGCGCGGTGCGGTTGCGGCGGCTGGTGGCGGAGGGCGCGTTCGGCCGGCCGCTGCTGGCGTCGGCGAACACGCTGTGGTTCCGCGACGACGAGTACTTCGCCGTGCCGTGGCGGGGCCGGTGGGACACCGAGGGCGGCGGGCCGACGATGGGCCACGGCATCCACCAGTTCGACCTGCTGCTGTCGATCCTCGGCCCGTGGACCGAGGTCACCGCCATCGCCGCCCGCCAGGCGAGGCCGACCGACACCGAGGACGTGTCCGCCGCGCTCGTGCGGTTCGCCTGCGGGGCGGTCGCCACCGTGGTCAACTCGCTCGTCTCGCCCCGGCAGACCAGCCGGCTCCGGTTCGACTTCGAACGCGTCACGGTGGACCTGGAGCACCTCTACGGCTACACCGACGCCCACTGGCGGGTGACCGAGGCCCCGACCGCGCCGGGTGCCGCCGCGGCGTGGGAGACCGGCCCCCGGGACACGCCGAGCGGCCACACCGCGCAGTTCGCCGCCGTGCTGGACGCCCTCGACACCGGCGCGACGCCGCCGGTCTCCACCGCCGACACCCGGATGACCGTGGAGTTCGTCGCCGCGCTCTACGCCTCGGCGTTCACCCGCCGCACGGTGGCGCAGGGCGAGATCGGCGAAGGCGACCCGTTCTACACCGGGATGGCGGGCACCGGCGCGCCCTGGTCGGCCTGAGGCGCGCCCGTTGGTCGATCCGGCGGCACCGCGCGCGAACGGCCGTCGGTCGAACGCACGATGCCCGCACGTCCGCGCCGCCCCTACGTTCGGCACGTGACCAACGACTGGATCAGCAGGCGCTCCCTCCTGCACGGAGCGGTCGCGGCCGGGGTGGTGACCGCGGTCGGTGTCGTGGCGCGGCCGGCCGACGCCGCCGTGCCGGGGTTCTACAACCCGTTCAGCGGTTACGGGATCACCGGGACCTGGCAGGAGCACCTGAACCGGGGCTCGCTCGGCGGCATCGACTACGGCATGCCCGTCGGCACGCGGCTGCCCGCGGCGGGCGGCGGCGTGGTGACCAACATCCCGTACAACGGCACCGGCGGCCACACCGTCACCATCCAGCACGACAATGGCTACCGCACCCAGTACATGCACCTGTCGCAGTTCCTGCTGGCGAACGGCACGCGCGTCGGCATGGGCGCGGTCGTCGGGCTGTCCGGCGGCGCGCCGGGCGCACCCGGCTCCGGCTCGTCCACCGGGCCGCACGTGCACTGGCACATGATCAACCCGAGCGGCACGCGCATCAACCCGCTGACCTACCTGGGCAGCGGCACGGGCCTGCCGAAGACGACCACCGAACAGGACGGCGTCCCCGGCGCGATCCTGTGGAAGCGCGCGCAGAACTGGTTGCGCATCGAGCACGGGTACACCGGTCCGATCGACGGCGTCCCCGGCGTGAACACGTACGCGGCCTTGCAGCGCGCCATGCGCGGGTACGGCTACACCGGTCCGATCGACGGCGTGCCCGGCCCGAACACGTGGGCGGCGGTGCAGCGGCTGGCCGCGCGGTGGGGGTACACCGGCCCGATCGACGGCGTGATGGGACCCAACTCCTGGCGCGGCTTCGCCCGTTTCCTCAACCAGGACAAGTACGACTGAGGTCGCACGGGTGGTCCGTGACCGCGCGGGCACGCGGCGGCCGGGTCGAGGGGTTCGCCTCTGCGGGACCTGGCACGCCCGTGCCCGGAGCGGGTGTCGTTCGGCGATGGCGGTTCAGGCGTTGGGGTCGAACGGGATGCCCGCGGGCTTGGCCTGGGCGAGGTTGTAGGCGAACGCGCCGTCCTTGATGGCGAGGCTCGCGCTGCCGAAGTCGGCGTTCACCAGGATGTCGCGGATGCCGGCGGGGAAGTGGTCCCAGCTCACCAGGTCGGGGTACTGCCAGGTGCCGTAGTGGTTCTCCGGCTGCTCGGTCGCGCCCGCGAGGCGGAAGCAGTGCGTGCTCAGGCCGTCCTTGTGGTAGACGATCTTCGGGTGCGTGCCCTCCCACGCGACCTGGGAGCGCGGGTAGGTCGAGTACCGGCCGTGCGCGGAGGTGGAGACGTACTGCGCCTGGTCGCCGCTCACCCACACGACGACGTGCTCGATGTCGTGGCGGTGGCCGCAGCAGTCGATCCCCGGCACGGCCTGGTCCTTCTCGAAGTACAGGTCGTAGAGGTAGGCGCACCAGTTGTTGTTGCACTTGGAGCGCGAGTAGGAGTTGGTGTTGTCCAGGTCGGACTGGTCGCGGCACTGGCCGTTGAGCGCGCCGGAGTTCTTCAGGCCCGTGGCGATCGCGCCGGAGGGCGAGACGGCGGGGGTGGGGTAGCAGCCGTCGGTGTCGTAGTCGAACGCGGGCTGCCACTTGCCGTCGGCGGCCGCGTGGCTCGCGGGCAGGGCTTGCGGCGGCTCGGCCCAGGCGGCTCCGGGGACGAGCACCGCGAGCAGGACCGCGGCGAGCAGGGCGGTGAGCGACTTGGTGGCGGTTCGTGCGGCGCTGGGGGTCGTGCGGGGCGGTGTGGCGGTCACGGCGACCATGCCTTCCATCCGGGGGTCGAGTGGCACGGGCGGCGGAGGCGGCCGGTGACGCGGAGATCATCGGCCGGCTCCGAGGTTCCCGGCCGGCGCGTGACGCCGTCAACCCGCCGTTGGTCGCGCCGAGGCGAACATGTGGCGAACACCGGTGCCCACCCCGATCCGACCGACCCCGCCCGGCCCCGACTCGCCCCCTGCCCGGCCCGCCTGCCCTGCCTCGTCCGGCCCGGCCCGGCCGGGCCGGGCCGGGACCGGCGTGGCGCGGTCCGGCCAATCCCGGCGCGGCTCGGCGCGGTTCCGTGCGGTGCGGGTTTGGCCTGGTGCGAGTACGGGGTCGGTGGTTCGGGGTGGTGGTCGGTTGCCGGTTCCCACCAGGCCGGTCCGTGTCGGTTCAGGGCTGGTCGGACAGCGGCAGGGTGAGGCGGAAGCACGCGCCTTCGCCCGCGGCGGTCTCCAGTTCGACGTCGTTGGCGAGCGTCCGCAGGTCCATCGGGGCGCGGTCGAGTTGTCCCTCCGGCGCTTCGTCGAGCCGGGCGAGCAGCAGCAGGTCCTCGGTGAGCGCGGTCAGCCTGGTCGCCTCGCGGTCGATGCGGCGCATCGCCTGGTCGACGTCGGCGCGGTCGGGCATCGCGCCCATCCGGTACAGCACCTCGGGCGGCCCTGGGCGCTGACGCCGTCGATGATCTCGGTGAACGAGCGGAGCTGGGCGTCGATCCGCCCGAGCTGGTAGCGCTCCAGCTGGTCCGCCACCACCGCGCCGACCAGGACCAGCCCGACCAGCAGCAGGCCCGCGGTGAGCAGCAACAGCCTGGCCCGCAACGAGAAGCGCGTCACCGCGCGGGCACCCGCATCACGTACCCGACGCCGTGCACGGTGTGGATCAGCTTGGGCTCCTCGACGTCCACCTTCCGCCGCAGGTACGAGATGTAGGTGTCCACGATGCTCGCGTCGCCGCCGAAGTCGTGGCGCCACACCCGGTCGAGGATCTGCGCCTTGGACACCACGCGCCCGGCGTTCTCCATCAGGTAGTGCAGCAGCCGGAACTCCGTGGAGGAGACGCGGACGGGCCGCCCCGCCCGCGTCACCTGGTGCCCTTCGGCGTCCAACGCCACCGTGCCCACGGTCAGCACGTCGACCGCGCCGAACTCGGCCGACCCGCCCACCGCGAGCCCGACCACGGCGGCCGTCAACGCGACCGGGTCGCCGAGCCGGTCGGCGTCCAGGAGCAGCAGCCCGACCAGCGCGGTGCCGACCATCGCCACCAGCGCCGCCGCCACGCCCAGGCACACGTCCCGCGGCGTCGCCATCACGCGTCACGCCCGAAGACCACGGACGCCCCCGCGACCACGCCGAGGCACCTCCCCGCCAAGGTCGACCGGGGGCCGGGCCGGGCGGTGCGCGACAGGTCGTCCACCGCGGTGTCGGGGCCGTGTCCGGTCGGCCCCCGCACGTCGATCGTCGTCATGGGGCCGAGCGTGTCCGGCGCGACTGGTCGAATCCCGTGAGTTCCTGGGAGTTCCCGGGTAACAGCGGGCCCCCCCCCGGGTGGCCCCGCCCCCGGCCCCCCGGCCGACC
>NZ_JBHYXZ010000033.1:9279-32055 GCF_042752395.1 Actinosynnema sp. NPDC059335
AGGTCTATGGTGGTCTTGGGGCCGTGGGTGGCGGGCGCGAGTGGTCGAAACCGGTGTTTTCGGGGGAGTCCCGGGTGAACGTGCGGCCCGCGACGGTGGGCCCCGCGACCGGTCCACCGGGAACTCCCAGGATCAGGCGAGGACGAGCCGCGGGTGGTGGACGTCGAGCCAGAGCGCGAAGTCGAGCGCCCGTTCCAGGCCGAGCCGGGTCACCCGGTCGACGGCCGCCGGCTCCAGGCCGCAGGCCCGCTCCAGCCACGGCCGGTCGACCAGCCCGAACGCCTCGTGGTCGCGCCGCGCGGCCAGCTCCCTGCCCTGCTCCTGCAACTGCCGCACGTAGTACGGGTCCTGCGTGGACGGGTACGGGCTCTTGACCCGCCAGGCGACCGAGTGCGGCAGCACGTCCTCGACCGCGCCGCGCAGCAGGCTCTTCTCCCGCCCGTCGTAGTTCTTGAACGACCACGGCGCGTTGTAGACGTACTCCACCAGCCGGTGGTCGCAGAACGGTACCCGCACCTCCAGGCCGACCGCCATGCTCAGCCGGTCCTTGCGGTCCAGCAGCCACCGCAGGAACCGCGTGAGGTGCAGGTGGATCATGATCCGCATGCGGTGCTCGTGGTCGTCCCCGGCGTCGCCGCGCTCGACGCCGGCGACTGCGCGCGCGTACTGGTCGCCCCGGTACTCCTCCAGCCGCAGCCGGTCCAGGAACGCCCGGTCCAGCCCGTGGCCGTCCTTGTCCAGCGGCCCGACGTTGAACGCGATCCAGGGGAACGCGTGGGCCTGCTGCACCTGCGGGGTGTGGATGTGCCGGTAGCCGCCGAACAGCTCGTCGGCCGACTCGCCCGACAGCGCCACGGTGGACCGCGCGCGGATCTCCTTGAACAGCAGGTAGAGGGAGAAGTCCATGTCGCCGAGGGTGATCGGCAGGTCGCGGGCGACGATCGCGGCACGGCGGACCTCGGGGTCGGCCAGGCCCTTCGGGTCGAGCACGATGTCGGCGTGCTCGGTGCCGACGTGCCGCACGACGTCCCGCACGAACGGCGCGTCCGGGGTGTCGCGCAGCTCGTCCGGGGTGAAGTGCTCGGTCTGGCCGGTGAAGTCGACCGCGAACGTGCGCACCCGCTCGTCGCCCAGGTGTGCCGCGGCCAGCGCGGTCAACGCGCCGGAGTCCAGGCCGCCGGACAGCAGCAGGCAGCGCGGGACGTCCGCGACGAGCTGCCTGGCCACGGTGTCGTCGAGCAGTTCGCGGACGCGGCCGACCGTGGTCTCCAGGTCGTCCTCGTGCGCGCGGGTCTCCAGCCGCCAGTAGGTGCGCTCCCGCACGCCGTCGGCGTCGGCCGTGACCACCGTGCCGGGCTCGACCTGGCGCATGCCCGCCCAGATGGCGTGGCCCGGCGTGAAGACGTAGGCCAGCGACTCGCGCAGGCCGTCGACGTCGACCACGCGCTCGGCCAGCGGGTTGGCCAGGATCGCCTTCGGCTCCGACCCGAACAGCAGCCCGTCCGCGGTCGGGTAGTAGTAGAGCGGCTTGATGCCGAGCCGGTCGCGGACCATGACGAGCTTCCGGTCGCGGGCGTCCCAGACGGCGAACGCGTACATGCCGTTGAGCCGGTCCGCCACCGCCGCGCCCCACCGCAGGTAGCCGCGCAGCACCACCTCGGTGTCGCTGGACGTGGTGAACCGCTCGCCCAGGCCGACCAGCTCCTCGCGCAGCTCGACGTAGTTGTAGCACTCACCGCTGTAGACGAGGGCGACCTCGCCGCCGGGCGTGCGCGCGGTCATCGGCTGCGCGCCGCCGGGCAGGTCGATCACGGCCAGCCGCCGGTGGCCGAGCGCGGCGTGCCGGTCGGTCCACGTGCCCGAGGCGTCCGGCCCGCGGCACGCCATGGTCCGCGTCATCGCGCCCAGCACCTCCGGCTCGCGGGTGAGGTCGCGGTCGAACGAGACCCAGCCGGTGATTCCGCACATCGTCCGCCTCCTGTGCTCCCCGGAGCGTGCTCCTCGCGCCGCCGGTCGGCAAACCGGCGCCGCCGTGAGGAGCGCGGGGACACCGGCCGACCTGCCCGTTCGTCCCCGCCACGCCAGTTGGTTGCGTCACCGTACTTTCCCGGCGCCGGGTAGGGGGCGCGTGCTTCGGGAAGAGGCGTTGCGGCGCTTCGGGATCGAGCGCCCGGGGTTTCCGGACATTCCCGACAACGGGCGTCAACGGGGCGTGCCGCGTGTCCCTCCGGCGGCCCGAGGCGGCTCGTCGCCGTGCCGCGGTCCGGCCGGTCCGTCGCTACGGTGGATCACGTGCCACGAAACCGCCTGTACCGCGACGGGGTGCTCGCGGAGGAGGACTTCCCGGTCACCGAGGTGTCCCGGCTGCTGTCCGACGAGGACGCCGTCGTGTGGCTGGACCTGTGCGGCCCGTCGGAGTCGGAGATGGCCGCGATCGCGGACGAGTTGGGCCTGCACGCCATGTCCGTGGAGGACGCCCTGGGGACGCACGAGCGGCCCAAGCTGCACCAGTACGACACCCACCTGCTCGTGAACGCGTACGCGGTGAGCCTGGACCGGGTGTCGGGCCGGTTGACCACGGCGGAGCTGTCGGCGTTCGTCACGCCGCGCGCGCTGGTCACGGTGCGCAACGACGACCGGTTCGACATCGACGCGGTGGCGCGGCGGTGGGACGAGTCGGCGAGCCTGGCCGGGAGTGGCGTCGGGTTCCTGCTGCACGGGTTGCTCGACTTCGTGGTGGACAGCCACTTCGAGGCGGTGCAGGCGTTGGACGACCACATCGAGGGCTTGGAGGACCTGGTGTTCTCCGAGCCCCCGAACGACCCGGACATGCAGCGGCGCGCGTTGGCGATGCGCAAGTCCCTGGTGACGTTGCGCCGGGTCGTGCTGCCGATGCGGGAGGTGCTCAACGGGTTGATCCGACGCGACCACACCGTGGTGGACGCGCGGATGGCCCCGTACTACCAGGACGTGTACGACCACGTGCTGCGCGCCTCGGAGTGGACCGAGTCGTTGCGGGACATGGTCGCCACCATCCGGGACATCCAGCTCAACCTCCAGGGCAACCGGCTGAACATGATCATGAAGAAGGTGACCGGGTGGGCGGCGATCATCGCCGTGCCGACCGCCGTGACGGGGTTCTACGGGCAGAACGTGCCTTACCCGGGGTACGGGACGGCCTGGGGCTTCTGGGTGTCCACGGTCGCCATGCTGCTGCTGTCGGCCGGGTTGTACCGGTTGTTCAAGCGGCGCGACTGGATCTGAGCGACGGGCGCGCGGGAGGATGGCGGGGAGAAGGGGGTAGTAGCAGATGACGGAGCAGGACGATCGTCGCGCGCCGGGGGTCGAGGCGTTGACGGACAAGATCAGGCAGCTCGTGCAGGAGGGCAACGCGCGCCGGGTGGTGGTGCGCAACGACAAGGGCGAGCCGGTGCTGGACATCCCGGTGACGGCCGGCGTGGTCGCCGCCGTGGCCGCGCCGGTGGTGACGGCGGTCGCCGCCTTCGCCGCGCTCGCCGGCCCGTGGTCGGTGGCCGTGGAACGCCCGACCGACCCCGACCCCGACCCCGACCCGACCGCCACCGCCACCGCCGACACGGCCACCGCCGACGCCGGCGATGCCGCCGCCGAAGGCACCGCCGTTACCGCCGACACCGCCGGCGGGACCGCAGCCACCAAGGCCACCGACACCGCGGCCGACACCGCGGCCGACACGAAGGCCACCGACAGCGCCGCCGATACCAAGGCCACCGACACCGCCGCCGAGGCCGCGCCCGCCGACACCGACGCCGCCGAGGCCGCTTCCGGGACCGCCGGAACCGCGTCGGGCGAAGCCGGATCGGGCGGTGCGCCGCCGTCCGCGAACTGATCACCGCCACCGCGTTCCCGGCACCGCGTCCCCTCGGGGGCGCGGTGTTTTCGTCCGCCCCCACCACCCCATACCACCGGCTCACGTCCACTTCGGAGGTTCGCAGGTCGGGCCCCGGAGGATGCGACGGCGCGTCTCAATCGGTGCCCCGCTCGTGCGCGACACCCGGCGGACGACCTGTCGGCAAAGTTAACGTGAAGATCGCCCGACGAACGGCCGGCAGCGACCCCTATATGCTTTCTATATCTCCATGTTAGCCCGGTACCGGGCCGTGCCGGAAGTTCACGGCTGTTCACGCCGGGCCGCGCGCTCGATTTGACAGGACCTCGGCGCATCGCTACTTTGCCGCGTCCGTCAATGTGAAGCCCGTTCTCGTTCAACGTTCTGACACGGTTTTGCCGTGGTGCTGCGCCAATCGGCTGATTGTGATCCCCCACGTCGGTTGCCAAGGTAGTCGGTGCTGATGAACGGGAACAGGTCACAGCCCGTTAGAACTTAACGAAGCTGTTTCGGTGATCGGCCACTTCTCGCGGTCCGCCGGGGTCGGGGAAGTGATGGCACGCCGGTCGGCGTGCGCAAGACCAGTGACGCGTGGTCCGCCGGCCGCGCGCGAACTTCCATCGAGGACGACGGCAGTGATGACGATCTCCTGTCCCAGGGGCCCGTTCACCGCCGTTCCCGGACGATTCGGGAACGCGGTGCGCGGGGTGGACAAACGTGAGGCGGGCACTACCGGCAGGCACTCGGGCGACGCGGTGGACACCGCCTCGCCAGGCGTTCCGCCGAGTTGTGCGCCCCGATCGCGCCGATGGCGCCGGCCCCGTCCGGCGCGTGCGCCACGGGCGGCGCGGCCCTCCTCCTAGCGCCTCGGCGCTCATTCCGGCACCCCCGCGTGCGCTGCGGGTGAATTGTGTCCGAAAGCCTCGGCTCACGTTCAGGTTCGTGAGCCGCCCACGCCTGTCCGCGCGGCAATGGCGCATGCCATGAATGCGATACCCGACATCGGGATTTCGCGTGCCGGCGGACCGGGTCCATTCCGCGTCAACGCCCCGGTGGGTGTCCGATGAACGAGGAACGAGGGCAGAGCCATGCTTGTCAACGAACACGGCGGGGAAACACCCCTGGCGCACGTCGCCGAACGCTGCCACGCGCTCGTGGGCGTGCTGCGCGAACGCGGGGTCGGCGACGGTGATCGGGTCGTGCTGTCGGCCCGCAACTCCGACGACTTCGTGGTGGTCCTGTTCGCGCTGATGGAGCTGGGTGTCTCCGTCGGCCTCGTGGACCCCGGCCTGCCGCCCGCGCAGGCCGCCGAGCACGTCGTGGACTCCGGCGCGCGGTGGTTCGTCACCGACGCCGACCAGGCCGACCCGGCGTTCGACCGCGTCGCGGCCGGGCTGCTCGACCTGCACGCGCTGGTCAAGACCGCGCTGGACGTCCCGGTCGCGGACGTGCCCGAGCCGACCTTCGCGCGGTGGGCACAGCGGCGCGACGCGCTGCTGGTGTGGAGTTCCGGCAGCTCGGGCAAGCCCAAGGGCATCGTCCGCTCCGGCGCGTCCGTGCTGCGCAACGTCGAGCGCACCCAGCGGCGCATGGGTTACGTCGAGTCCGACGTGCTGCTGCCGATGCTGCCGTTCACCCACCAGTACGGGCTGTCCATGCTCATGCTCTGGTGGAATGCCCGCTCCACGCTCGTGATCGCGCCCAGCCGGCGCGTCGACCAGGCGCTGGACGTGATCGCCCGGCACCGCGTGACCGTCGTGGACGCGGTCCCCGCCACGTACGACACGATGCTGCGCGTCGTCGACCGCCGCGACACCCGCGACCTCGGCTCGGTGCGCATGTGGTGCGTCGGCGGCGAACCGCTGCGCGACGAGCTGCGCGCCCGCTTCGAGAAGCGGTTCCAGGCCACCCTGCTCGACGGGTACGGCAGCAGCGAGGCGGGCAACATCGCCCTGGCCTCGACCGAGGACCCGACCCACTGCGGCACGCCGCTGGACGGCGTCGTGGTCGAGGTCCGCGACCCGCTCGGCAACCCCGCGCCGGCCGGCGAGGTCGGGGAGGTCGTGGTCCGCACCCCCGACATCATGGTCGGCCTGCTCGAACCCGGCGGCCGGGTGCGCGAGGTCGAGCGGCAGGAGTTCCACACCCGCGACATCGGCTACCTGACCCCGGAGGGGCAGGTCCGCGTGCTGGGCCGCAAGTCGGCCGTGCACCGCTTCGGCCACACGCTCTACCCCGACGCCATCGCGGAGAAGGCGGGCGCGTGCGGCGCGCCGGTGCGGGTGATCCCGGTCGAGGACGAGCAGCGCGGCACCCAGCTCGTGTTCGTGATCACCGACCCGACCGGGCAGCCGGTGGCGCACTGGAAGCGCGCCGTGTCCCGGTTCGTCGCCGCGCACGAGCAGCCCAACCGCGTGGTCGTGGTGAAGGACCTGCCGCTGGGCGGCAACGGCAAGGTGGACCTGCAGGCGCTGCGCGACCTCGCCGAGTCCACCGTGGCGCTCGAAGGCGTCAAGGGCGTGTTCCCCAAGGACCGCGACCACGGCGACGCCGACCTGTCGGCCATCCCGTTCCCCGACCGGCTCTCCCGGCTGACGGACCTCGCCCGCCTGCTGCGCGAGCGCCGCGCCGAGGTGATGTCCCTGCTCACGCAGGTGATGAGCTACAAGACCGCCTACGGCGAGATCGACGCGTCGATCGCCGCCCTGGAGGGCGCGGCGGCCGAGGTGGCGCGGTACCGGCCGCCCTCGGTCGGCCAGATCGGCGTGCTCATGCCGTCGAACATCCCGCTCTACAGCTACGTGCTGTACCTGGCGATCCCCAGCCTCTACAGCGAACGCGTGGTGTTCCGGCCGTCGCGGCGCATCGCCGACCAGCTGCTGAAGCTGCACGAGCTGCTGTCGGGCGTGCACCACCTGCCGATCGTGCTCGACGGGTCCGACCAGCGCGAGTTCCTGGAGGGCGAGGGCGCGCGCTCGGACGTGCTGGTGTTCACCGGCACGTTCAAGAACGCCGAGAAGATCCGCGCCGGCCTGCGCCGCGACCAGATGTTCCTCTACTTCGGACAGGGCGTGAACCCGTTCGTGGTCGGTCCGGACGCCGACATCCCGAAGGCCGTGGACGGGCTGCTGCGGGTGCGGATGCTGAACTCCGGGCAGGACTGCTTCGGCCCGGACGTCGTGTTCGTGCACACCTCGATCAGCGCGCAGTTCTGCAACCTGCTCTGCCGCCGGGTGGACAACCTGCGCTACGGCCGGTTCGACGACCCCAACGCCGACTACAGCCACATGTTCTACCTGGACGCGTTCGACGCGTCGCTCGACTACCTGCGCTCCAGCCGCGAGCACCTGGCCGCGGGCGGCGAGGTCAACTTCGTGGACGACCACCTCAGCCCGACGGTGCTGATCCGGCCCGCCGACACCAAGATGACGCCGCCGGAGCTGTTCGCGCCGATCTTCAACGTGGTGCCGTACACCTCGACGGACTGGCTGCACGGCATGCTCGACCACCAGTACTTCCAGGAGCGGGCCATGGCCGCCACGGTCTACGGCGACCTGCCCGAGACCGTCGAGCTGCTCCGCAAGCGGCACACGGTCAGCCTCAACGAGACCGTGATCGACATCGAGGACGGCAACGCGCCGTTCGGCGGCACGGGCATCCGCGCCAACTACGTCTCGCTGGGCCGCAAGCGCCACGCCGAGCCGCTGCTGATCTCGAAGGCCGTCGCCGACCACCTCGGCGGCGACCGCACGGCCGCGTCCGACGTCGCCGGCCGCACGGCCTGACGACCGCCGAGGAGGAGATGGGGGTGATCGACATGTCCGCGCAGCTCCAGCCGGGCAACGTCCGGGGCGCCTGGCACGCCGTGGCCCGGCTGCTCGCCGAGTCGGGCGTCCGGGTCGTGTTCGGCCTGCCCGACGACGACCTGGACGCGCTCGACGCGCTGCACGCCGCTGGCGTCCGGCTCGTGGTGTGCCGGGACCAGCGCAACGCGGTGTTCATGGCCACCGGCTACGCGATGCGGTCCGGCGCGCTCGGCGTCGCGCTCGTCGGCAAGGGCCCCGCGGTGACCAACACCGCGACCGGCCTGCTGGAGGCGGCGTCCTCCGGCGCGCCCGTGCTGCTGCTGTCCGGCGGCACGGCGGCCGAGCGGCGCGGCAGCGGCGCGTTCCAGGAGCTGGACCAGCAGGCGGTGATCGCGCCCCTGGTGAAGTCCGCGACCCGGGTCGAGCACCCCGACCGGCTGGCGCCCGCGGTGCGCCGGGCCGTCCTCGTCGCCACCAGCGGCGCGACCGGTCCGGTGTACGTGGAGGTGCCCGACCACCTGCTCAAGGTCGACGTGCCCGTGCCGCCGCCCCCGCCGCCGGTCGAAAGGCCGGCGGCGGTCGCGGTGGCCGACGACTCGGTCGCGCTGGACGTGCTGCGCACCGCCCGCCGCCCGATCGTGCTGGTCGGCGGCGGCCTGCGGCACCGCAACGCCGACGGCGTCGTGGAGCGGTTCGCCGAACGCGTGGGCGCGGCCCTGGCGTGCACGGCCAGCGGGCGCGGCGTGGTGGACGAGTCGTCCGTGCGGTTCATCGGCCTGGCGGGCCTGTACGCCCCGGAACGGGCCAAGGAGCTGTGGGCCGACACCGACTGCGTGGTCGTGCTCGGCAGCCGGCTGGAGGAGACCGCGACCTACGGCTGGCCCGCCGCCCTCGGCACGACCGTGCCCGTGGTGCAGGTCAACGTGGACGCGGCCGGCGTGGCCACCGGGTACGCCGGCCCGGTCGTGCTGGGCGACGGCGCGGACGTGTGCCGCGCGTGGCTGGAGCAGGTCGTGGACACCGCGCCGGTCGAGTGGTCCAAGCGCGTGGACGAGGTGCACCAGCGGTTGCGCGCCGACCACCGCCGCGAGCTGGCCGACCTGGCCGCGAAGCCGGAGCTGCACGTGGTGGAGGTGCTGGCCGCGCTGGACGCCGAGCTGCCCGCCGACCGCGTCCTGGTGCAGGAGAACGGCTTGCAGGACATGTGGTCCTACAGCTTCCCCCGGTTCGAGTGCGCGCACGGCGCCGGCTCGGTCGTGCCGTCCGAGCAGACCAGCCTCGGGTTCGGCGCGGCGGCGGCGGTCGGCGTGAAGGCGGCGGCGGAGCACCGGCCGGTGGTCGCGTTCGTCGGCGACGGCGCGTTCGGCCTGTTCGACGCCGACCTGCCGACGGCCGTCGCGCTCGGCCGGGGGCTGCTGTACGTGGTGCTGCGCAACGGCGGCTACGGCTGGCTGCACTCCCAGCTCGGCCCGCACAACCGCGACCTGGCGGGCACGGCGCTGGTGGACCCCGACGCCGTCGCGGCGCAGGCCCCCGCGTGGCGCGGCGTGCACCAGGTGACCGTCACCAAGGAGTCGCTGCGCGCCGACGTGGCCGACGCCTGGCGGCGCTCGCAGGAGGGCGAAGTCGTCGTCCTCAACGTCCCCGCGCGCCTGGAAGACGCGTTGTTCGCCGACCACGAAATCGGCGGCAGCTTCCCGGTCGCCGACTGACCCCCGATCGAAGCGAGGAGCAGCACATGGCCGAACGGCACGGCAGGCGGGTCGTCATCACCGGCTGGGGCGTGGTGTCCCCGGTCGGCCTCACCGCCGACGAGACGTGGGACGCGCTGGTCGCGGGGCGCAGCGGGATCGGGCACGTGACCGTCATCGACGCCTCCGACCTGCCCACCGACCTGGCGGGCGAGGTCAAGGGCTTCGAGCCGAAGAAGTACCTCAGCCACAAGCAGCTCCGCCGGATGGACCCGTACGCGCAGTACGCGTACGCCGCCGCCTCCGAGGCCGTCGGCACGGCGAAGCTGGAGATCACCGAGGACAACGGGCACCGCGTCGGCGCGCTCATCGGCAGCGGCTACGGGCCCATGCAGTCGCTCGGCGAGCACGTGGTGGTGCTCAACGAGAAGGGGCCCCGCGCGGTCAGCCCGTTCGCGCCCGTCACCGGCGCCATCGACAGCGCGGCGGGCGAGATCAGCCTGGCGTTCGGGGTGACCGGGCCGACCCGGGCGCTGAGCAGCGCCTGCGCGTCCGGCACCGACGCGATCGGCGAGGCCGCGCGGTGGGTGCGCTACGGCGTGGTCGACGCGGTGATCGCGGGCGGCGCGGAGAACATCCTGACCCGGGTGGACATGGCGGGCAGCGGCAACGCCAAGGCGCTGTCCGGCCGGGTCGACGCGCCGACCGAGGCGTGCCGCCCGTTCGACGAGGACCGCGACGGGTTCGTGATGGCCTCCGGGTCCGGGATCGTGGTGATGGAGTCCGAGGAGCACGCGCTGGCGCGCGGCGCGACGATCCTGGCCGAGGTCGCGGGCTACGCGGCCACGTCCGACGCGCACCACTGGACCGCGCCGCACCCGGAGGGCCGGGGCGCGCGGGCCGCCATGCGGGGCGCGCTGGCCGACGCGGGCCTCACGCCCGAGGACGTCGGCTACGTCAACGCGCACGGCACCAGCACGGTGTTCAACGACCAGTCCGAACTGGACTCGATCCGCGCCGTGTTCGGCGACCACGTCGAGCGCATCCCGGTCAGCTCCACGAAGTCCATGACCGGGCACATGATCGGAGCGGCGGGCGCGGTGGAGGCGATCGTCGGCGCGATGGCGATCAACCGCGGGCTCGTGCCGCCGACGATCAACTGCCACCGGCCGATCGACCCGGCCGTCAACTTCGTCGCCCACGAGGCGCAGGCGCACGACGTGGACGTGGTGATGAGCAATTCCTTCGGCTTCGGCGGCCACAACGCCGTCGTCGTGCTGCGTCGGTGGCAGGGCTAGGGAGGACCAGGGACATGAGCGAGGACAGGCGGCGGTGGCCGCTCTCCCCGGGGCAGCTCGGGATCTGGTACGGCCAGCGGTTGAACCCCGACAACGTGTTCGTCATGTCGGAGTACCTGGAGATCCACGGCGCGGTGGACGTGGCGGCGTTCGAGGAGGCGCTGCGCCGGACCGTGCTGGAGGCCGAGACCGTCCAGGTGCGGTTCACCGAGGACGCCGACGGCGTGTGGCAGTTCCTCGCCCCCGACCCGCACCTGCACTTCTTCGACCACACCGACCGCGCCGACCCCGTCGGTGACGCGGTCGCGTGGATGGACGACGACCTGTACCGGCCGATGGACCTGGAGCGGGGACCGCTGTCGGTCGACGCGTTGTTCAAGGTCGAGGAGGACCGGTACCTGTACTACCAGCGCAACCACCACGTCATCGCGGACGGGGTGAGCGGGCGCATCTTCACCGACCGCCTGGCCGCGGTGTACTCGGCGCTCGTCGCGGGCGAGGAGCCGCCGCCCACCCCGTTCGCCACCCTCCAGCAGTACCTCGACGACGACGCCGCCTACCGCGCGTCCGACGCCTACCGGCGCGACCGGGAGCACTGGCGGACCCGCCTGGCCGACCGGCCCGCGCCCGTCGGCCTCACCTCCGGCGTCGCGCCCGCCAGCGCCCGGCCCGCCCGCGCCACCGCGCACGTCGACCCGGCGCTGATGGACCGGATGAAGGAGCTGACCCGGGCCAACGCCTCCACCTGGCCGATGGCGCTCACCGCCGCCACCGCCGTCTACCTGCACCTGGTCACCGGGGCCCGCACCACGCCCGTCGGCTTCCCGGTGATGGCGCGCAAGAGCAAGCTGCTGCGCGAGACGCCCGGCATGGTCAGCAACATCCTCGCGCTGTTCGTGGACCTCGACCCGGCCGCCACGTTCCTCGACGTGCTGCGCCGCACCACCGCGGAAGCCCGCGCCACGCTCAAGCACCAGCGGTACCGGCAGGAGGACGTGCTGCGCGACCTCGGCCTGGTGCGCGGCGCGGGCCAGCTCGCCAACGTCGTGGTCAACATCATGCCGTTCGACTACAACGTCACCTTCGGCGGGCACCGCGTCACCGCGCACAACCTGTCCAACGGCGTGATCGACGACGTGGAGATCACCGCCTACGACCGGTCCGACGGCAAGCCCGTGCGGATCGACCTGGACGGCAACGAGTTCCTCTACACCGAGCCCGAGGTGGCCGGGCACCTGGACCGGCTGCTGCGGCTGCTGGACCGGCTGCTGGCCGACCCGGAGGCCCCGCTGGCGTCGTTCGACCTGCTCGACGCCGCCGAACGGGAGCAGGCGCTGGTCGGGTGGAACCGCACCGACGCGCCGCTGGACGACGCCGACGGCGTGGTGCGCCGGGTGCGGGAGCACGCCCGCCTCACACCGGACGCGGTGGCCGTGGTGGACGACGACGGACCGACCACCTACGCCGAGCTGGCCGGGCGCGCGGGCGCGTTGACCCGCCGGCTGTGGGACGCCGGTGTCGGCCGCGGGGACCTGGTGGCGCTGCCCACCGCGCCCGGCCGCGACTTCGTGGTGTCCGTGCTGGCGGTGTTCGGCGCGGGCGCGGCCTACGTGCCGGTGGACTCCGACGCGCCGATCGCCCGCGGTCGCGCGCTGCTGGCCGACAGCGGCGCGCGGTTGGTGCTCGCCTCACCCGCCGTCGCGCCCTTCGCGACGGCGCTGGCCGGGGGCGTGGACCTGCCGGTGGGCGGTGCGGTGGGCGACGAGCCGGCCGGAGCCACCGCCTTGCCTGCGGTGGGTGGCGACGTGCGTGAACCCGCCGGAGGCGCGGCCGTGCCGGCGGGCGACGAGCGGCACGGGCCGGCCGGGAGCGTGGGACTGCTCCTGGTCGGCGACGAGGTGGCCCACGAGCTGCCCGAGCCGGTGGGCGCGGGGGACGACCTGGCGTACGTGCTGTTCACGTCCGGGTCCACCGGCAAGCCCAAGGGGGCCATGGTCACCCACCGGGGCATGGTCAACCACCTGCTGGCCAAGGTGGAGGACTGCGTCCTGTCCGAAGAGGACACGGTGGTGCAGAACGCGCCGCTGACGTTCGACATCTCCATCTGGCAGATGCTCGCCCCGCTGGTGGCGGGCGGCACGGCGCGCGTGGTCACCCGCGAGCTGGCCGCCGACCCGCGCGGCCTGTTCGACCGGACCGACGCCGAGCGCGTGGCCGTGCTGGAGGTCGTGCCGTCGCTGCTGCGCGCCGCGCTGGACCTGTGGGACGCCGACGGCGGCCGCCCGGCGCTGCGCTCGCTGCGGCTGCTCGTCGCGACGGGGGAGGCGCTGCCCGCCGACCTGTGCGAGCGGTGGCTGGCCGCGTTCCCCGGCATCCCGCTGATGAACGCCTACGGCCCCACCGAGTGCGCCGACGACGTGACGCACGCGTTCATCACCGCGCCCGAGGACGTGGCCGACGGCGTGCCGATCGGCAGCGCGCTGCGCAACACCCGCCTGTACGTGCTGGACGACCGGCTGCGGCCGGTGCCCGTCGGCACGCCCGGCGAGCTGTACGTGGGCGGCGAGGGCGTCGGCCGCGGCTACCTCGACGACCCGCGCCGCACGGCCGTCGTGTTCGTGGCCGACCCGTTCGCGCCGCGTCCGGGCCGCCGCATGTACCGCACCGGCGACTACGTGGTGCGCCGCGCGGACGGCTCGCTGGTGTTCCTGGAGCGCCGCGACCACCAGGTGAAGGTCCGCGGCCACCGCATCGAGCTGGGCGAGGTCGAAGCCGCCCTCGCGGGGCACGGCGGTGTCGGCGCGCTCGCCGTCGTCGTCCGCGAGGACCGGCCCGGCGACAAGCGGCTCGTCGCGTACGTGACGCCCCCCGACGTGGACCTGGCCGCGCTGCGGGCGTCGGCCGAGTCCCGGTTGCCGGGCTACATGGTGCCGTCGGCGTTCGTGGCCCTCGACGCGCTGCCGTTGACGCCCAACGGGAAGCTCGACCGGCACGCCCTGCCCGCACCCGAGGCGGGCGCGGCCGGACGCGCGCCGCGCAACCCGCTGGAGGAGCTGCTCGTCGCCGTGTTCGCCGACGTGCTCGGCGTCGAGCGGGTCGGCGTGGACGAGGGCTTCTTCGACCTCGGCGGGCACTCCCTGCTCGCCACCCGCCTGATCAGCAAGGTGCGGGCCGCGCTCGGCGTGGAGCTGTCGCTGCGGTCGGTGTTCGACCACCCCACGCCCGCCGGGCTCGCGCTCGTCGTGGCCGGCGCGGACGTCGCGCGCTCCCGGCCCACCGCCCGCCCGCGCCCCGACGTCGTGCCCCTGTCGTCCGCCCAGCGCCGGCTGTGGTTCCTGCACGGCCTGGACGAAACCGGCGGCACCTACAACGTGCCGCTGCCGCTGCGCCTGACCGGACCGCTCGACCGCGCCGCGCTGCTGGCCGCGCTCGGCGACGTGGTGACCCGCCACGAGCCGCTGCGCACCCGCTACCCCGAGGTCGACGGCGAACCGTCCCAGCTCGTCCTGGACCCCGCCGAGGCGCTGCGCCTGCTGCCCGACCAGGTGGAGACCGCGGCCGTCGCCGACCCGGCGGAGGAGCTGACCGCCGCCACCGGCCACCGGTTCGACCTGACCCACGGCCTGCCGTGGCGGTTGTGGCTGTTCGAGACCGCGCCGGACGAGCACGTGCTGCTGCTGGTCGTGCACCACATCGCCGCCGACGGCTGGTCGCTCGCGCCCCTGCTGCGCGACCTGGGGGCCGCCTACCGGGCGCGGCACGCGGGCGTCGCACCGGAGTTCGCGTCGCTGCCGCTGCAGTACGCGGACTTCGCGCTGTGGCAGCGCGACGCGCTCGGCGACGAGGACGACCCGGACGGCGCGTTCGCCCGCCAGGTCCGGTTCTGGCGCGACCGGCTCGCCGGGCTGCCCGAGGTGCTGGAGCTGCCCGCGGACCGGCCGCGACCCGCCGTGCCGTCGCACCGGGGCGCACGCGTGCCGCTGACCGTGGACGGCGAGCTGTACGCGCGGCTGGCCGACCTCGCCCGCGAGACCCGCACCAGCGTGTTCATGGTCCTGCACGCCGCCGTCGCCGCGCTGCTGACGCGGCTGGGCGCGGGCACGGACGTCCCGCTGGGCACGGCGGTGGCCGGGCGTTCGGACGAGGTGCTGGACGACCTGGTCGGGTTCTTCGTGAACACGTTGGTGCTGCGGACCGACACGTCCGGGGACCCGACGTTCAAGGAGCTGCTGGAGCGGGTGCGGCAGACGGACCTGGCCGCGCTGGCGCACCAGGACGTGCCGTTCGAGCGCCTGGTGGAGGAGCTGAACCCGCGCCGTTCGCTGGCGCGGCACCCGCTGTTCCAGGTCATGCTCGTGCTCCAGAACACCCCCGACCCGGACGTGGCGCTGCCCGGCCTCGACGTCGCCGTGGCGGACCTGCGCACCGCCGTCGCCAAGTTCGACCTGTGGTTCGACCTGTACGAGACCCGGGACGACGGCGGCGCGGTGACCGGCGTGGCCGGCGCGCTGGAGTACGCCCTCGACCTGTTCGACGAGGCCACCGCGCGCCACCTGGTCACCCGCCTGGGCACGCTGCTCGCCGCCGTCGCAGCCGACCCCGGCACGCCGGTCGCCCGCCTCGACCTGCTCACCCCCGAGGAGCGGCACGCCGAGCTGGTCACCTGGAACGACACCGCCCGCCGCGTCGGCGGCACGTCCCTGGCCGCCCGCTTCGAGGCCCAGGCCGCCGCCACGCCCGACGCGCCCGCCGTGGCGTTCGACGGCGGCACGCTCACCTACGGCCGGCTCGACGCCGAGGCGAACCGGTGGGCGCACCGCCTCGCCGCCGCGGGCGTCACCACCGAGACGCCCGTCGCGCTGCTGCTGGACCGGTCGCCCGACCTGGTCGTGCTGATCCTCGCGGTGCTCAAGGCGGGCGGCTACTACGTGCCGCTGCACGAGTCGTACCCGGTGGAGCGCCTGGACTTCGTGCTCGCCGACCTCGGCGCGCCCGTCCTGGTCACCGACCGCGCGGAGCTGCCCGAGGGCCTGACCGCGCCGGTGCACGTGGTGCGCACCGACGAGCGGCCGCCCGCCGCGGGCCCGCTGCACCGGCGGGCGCACCCCGACCAGCTCGCCTACGTCATGCACACCTCCGGCTCCACGGGCGTGCCCAAGGGCGTCGCGGTGACCCACGCCAACGTCGTGGAGCTGGCCACCGACCGGCTGTTCACCACGCCCGCGCACGCCCGCGTGCTGCTGCACTCCTCGCACGCCTTCGACGCGGCCACCTACGAGCTGTGGGCGCCGCTGCTGTCCGGCGGCACGGTCGTCGTCGCCCCGGCCGGCGTGCTGGACATCGCCACCCTCGGCCGGGTCGTCGCGGACCACCGCGTCACCGCGCTGTGGCTCACGGCCGGGTTGTTCCGGCTGGTCGCCGAGGAGGCGCCGGCCTGCCTGGCGGGCGTGCGGGAGGTGTGGACCGGCGGTGACGTGGTGCCGGCCGCCGCAGTGGCGCGGGTCCGCGCGCACTGCCCGGACCTGACCGTGGTGGACGGCTACGGCCCGACCGAGACCACGACGTTCGCCACCCGCCACCCCCTCCGGCCCGGCGAACCCGACCCGGAGGCCATGCCCATCGGCCTGCCGATGGACAACACCCGCGTGCACGTGCTCGACGCCGACCTGAACCTCACCCCGCCCGGCGCGGTCGGCGAGCTGTACGTGGCGGGCGCCGGCCTGGCCCGCGGCTACCTCGGTCGCCCCGGGCTCACCGCGGAGCGGTTCGTGGCCAACCCGTACGGGCCTCCCGGCGACCGCATGTACCGCACCGGCGACCTGGTCCGCCGCCGCCCGGACGGCCGGCTCGCGTTCCACGGCCGGGCCGACGACCAGGTGAAGCTGCGCGGGTTCCGGATCGAGCCCGGCGAGGTCGAGGCCGTGCTGGCCCGGCGCCCCGACGTCGCGCACGCGGTGGTCGCCGTCCGCGCCGACCACCGCGGCGAACGCCGCCTCGTGGCCTACGTCGTGCCCGCCGAGGGCGCGACCGCGGACCCGGCGGCGTTGCGCGCCCACGTCGGCGAGGCGCTGCCCGCGTACATGGTGCCGTCGGTGGTGGTGGAGCTGGACGCGTTGCCGCTCAACGGCAACGGCAAGGTCGACCGGCACGCCCTGCCCGCGCCCGCCACCCCCGTCACGTCCGCGGCCCGTGCGGCGCACGGCGCGGAGCAGGTGCTGTGCGGCCTGTTCGCCGACGTGCTCGGGGTCGGCGAGGTCGGCGTGGACGACGGCTTCTTCGACCTCGGCGGCCACTCGCTGCTCGCGATGCGGCTGATCAGCCGGGTGCGCGCGGTGCTGGGCGTGGAGGCGCCCATCCGCGCGGTGTTCGAGCACCCGACCCCCGCCGGGCTGGCCCGCGCCCTGCGCGACGCCGCGCCCGCCCGCGCCCGGGTGACCGCGCGCCCCCGACCCGACGTGGTGCCGCTGTCCGCCGCCCAGCAACGCCTGTGGTTCCTGGACCGGCTCGACGAGGCCGGCGGCATGTACTCGGTGCCGGTGGCGGTGCGGCTCACCGGCGCGCTGGACGACGCGGCGCTGCTCGCCGCCGTGGCCGACGTGGTCGGCCGGCACGAGGTGCTGCGGACCGTGTTCCCCGAGGTCGACGGCGCGCCGCGACAGGCGGTGCTGGACCCGGCCGCGGCCGCGGCCCTGCTCAGCGCCGCCACCCGGCGGGTCGACACGACCGGGGACGCGCTGCCCGCCGAGCTGGCCGAGGCGGTGCGGCACAAGTTCGCCCTCGCCGACGACCTGCCCGTGGCCGTCCGCCTGTACCGGCTCGCCGACGACCACCACGTGCTGCTCCTGCTGCTGCACCACGTCGCCGCCGACGGCTGGTCGCTCGCGCCGCTGCTGCGCGACCTCGGCGTGGCCTACCGCGCCCGGCACGCGGGCGTCGCACCGGAGTTCACGCCGCTGCCCGTGCAGTACGCGGACTACACGGTGTGGCAGCACGACGTGCTCGGCTCGGACGACGACGAGCGCAGCGCGTTGCGGGCCCAGCTCGACCACTGGCGCGCGCGCCTGGCCGACCTGCCCGACGCGCTGGACCTGCCGACCGACCGGCCGCGCCCGAGCCGGCCGGAGAACGCGGGCGGCTCCGTGCCGCTGAGCCTGGACGCCGACGTGCACGCCCGCGTGGCGCGGCTGGCCGCCGAGCACGGCGCGAGCCCGTTCATGGTGCTGCACGCCGCGCTCGCCGCGCTGCTGACGCGGCTCGGCGCGGGGTCGGACATCCCGGTCGGCACGCCCGTGGCGGGCCGGCGGGACGAGGCGCTGGACGACCTGGTCGGGTTCTTCGTCAACACGCTCGTGCTGCGGGTGGACACGTCCGGCGAGCCCGCGTTCGCCGACCTGCTCGACCGGGTCCGCGACGTGGACCTGGCCGCGTTCGCCAACCAGGACGTGCCGTTCGACCGGCTGGTGGAGGAGCTGGCGCCGCAGCGGTCGCTGGCCCGGCACCCGCTGTTCCAGGTGCTGCTGGCGCTGCAGAACAACGCCAACCCGGACCTGGACCTGCCCGGCGTGACGCCCGAGGTGGTGGACCTGCCCGCCGGCCCGGCCAAGTTCGACCTGTCGTTCACCCTGGCCGAGCGGCACGACGCCGACGGCGCGCCGGCGGGCCTGCACGGCGAGCTGGAGTACAGCCGGGACCTGTTCGACGCCGACACCGCGCACCGCGTGGCCGGCTGGTTCGCCCGCGTCCTCGACCAGGCCACGGCCGAGCCGTCCCGGCGGGTCGGCGAGCTGGACCTGCTCGCCCCCGGCGAGGCCGAGCACCTGGCCCGAGGCGCGGTCGGACCCGTCGGCCCGGTGCCGGACCCGACCGTGCTCGCCGAGTTCGAGCGGTTCGCCGCGATCCGCTGCGACCAGCGCGTCCTGGTGGCGGGCGACGTGCGGCTCACCGCGGCCGAGGTGGAGCGGCGCGCCAACCGGCTCGCGCACTCCCTGCTGCGCCGCGGCACGGCGGTCGGCGACGTGGTGGCCGTGGAGCTGCCCCGCTCGGTCGACACGGTCGTGGCGCTGCTGGCCGTGCTCAAGGCGGGCGCGGTGTACCTGCCGCTGGACCCCGACCACCCGGCGGAACGCCTGCGCGCCATCCTCGCCGACGCCCGCCCGGCCCTGGTGATCCGGGACTCGGTCGCCGACCACACCGACCCCGACGCCCCGGACACCGCGCCCGTCGACGCCGACCGCACCCGGCCCCTGACCGCCCGGGACGCGGCCTACGTCATCTACACCTCCGGCTCGACCGGGCAGCCCAAGGGCGTGGTGGTCGAGCACGGCTCGCTGGCGAACCTGCTGCGCCACCACCAGGAGCACGTGTTCTCGGTCGCCGCCCGACGCCTCGGCCAGGACCGGCTGCGCGCCGCGCTGACCGCGCCCGTGGCGTTCGACGCGTCCTGGGACCCGGTGCTGTGGATGCTCGCCGGCCACGAGCTGCACGTCATCGGCGACGACGCCCGCCGCGACCCGGACGCCCTCGTCGCGCACCTGCGCCGGGAGCGGATCGACGTCGTCGAGACGACGCCGTCCTACGTGGACCACCTGGTCGCGCACGGCCTGCTGGACGGCGACGAGCGCTTCCCGGCCGTCGTCCTGCTCGGCGGCGAGGCGGTGCCCGCGCACCTGTGGGAGCGGCTGCGCGGCACGCCCGGCCTGGTGGCGTTCAACTTCTACGGCCCCACCGAGTCCACCGTGGACTCGATGATCGCCGACCTGGCCGACCACCCGGCGCCGGTCATCGGCACGCCGGTGCTCAACAGCCGGGCCCACGTGCTCGACGCCTGGCTGCGGCCGGCGCCCGTCGGCGTGCCGGGCGAGCTGTACCTGGCCGGCCCGAACGTCGCGCGCGGTTACCTCGACCGGCCCGCGCTCACCGCGCACCGGTTCGTCCCGGACCCGTACGGCGCGCCCGGCGAGCGCATGTACCGCACCGGCGACCTGGCCCGCCGCCTGCCCGACGGGCACGTGGAGTTCCTGGGCCGGGTCGACAGCCAGGTCAAGGTGCGCGGCTTCCGGGTCGAGCCCGGCGAGGTGGAGGCCGCGTTGCGCCGCCACGACGGCGTGGACGCCTGCACCGTGCTGCTGCGCGCCGACCACGCCGGCACGCCGCGCCTGGTCGCCTACGTCACCGCGGCGGCGGGCGCGGAGCTGGACACCGCGGCCCTGCGGTCCGCGCTGCGCGCCGAGCTGCCCGACTACATGGTGCCGTCCGCGGTGGTGGTGCTGGACGAGCTGCCGCTGAGCCGCAACGGCAAGCTCGACCACGCCGGGCTGCCCGCGCCCGCCGCGCCCGACCCGACCCCGCACGCCGGCGGCGCCCGCACGGCCCGCGAGGCGGTGCTGTGCGGCGTGTTCGCGGACGTGCTCGGCCTGCCCGACGTGGGCGTGGAGGACAGCTTCTTCGACCTCGGCGGCGACAGCATCGGCTCGATCCAGCTCGTCAGCCGCGCCCGCCGGGCCGGCCTGGTGTTCACCCCGCGCGACGTGTTCGAGCGCAAGACCGTCGCCGAGCTGGCCCTGGTGGCGGTCGAACCCGCCGACGCGCGGCTCGTGCCCGACGCCACCGGCAGCGGCCCCGCCGTGCTCACGCCGGTCGTGCGCTGGTTCCTCGACAGCGGCGGCACGCTCGACGGGTTCAACCAGGCGCAGCTCGTCGCCGTGCCGGCCGAACTCGGCCGGGACCGGCTGCTGGGCGCGCTGGACGCGCTGCTGGACCACCACGACGCGCTGCGCTCGCGCCTGGCCCGCGACGACGAGGGGGAGTGGGTCTACGAGATCGCCGAACGCGGGTCCGTCCGCGCCGCCGACCTCACCCGCCGCGTCGACGTGACGGGGCTGGCCGAGGCCGAGCGCGCCGCGGTCGTCCGGGCCGAGGCCGACACCGCGTGGCGACGCCTCGACCCGGCCCGCGGCCTGCTCGTGCAGGCGGTGTGGTTCGACGCGGGTCCCGCGCACCCCGGCGACCTGCTCCTGGTCGTGCACCACCTGGCCGTGGACGGCGTGTCGTGGCGCATCCTGCTGCCCGACCTGGCCCAGGCGTGGCACGCCCTGGCGGCCGGCCGCGAGCCGGAGCTGGAACCGGTGTGGACGTCGTGGCGGCGCTGGTCGCACCTGCTGCACGACGCCGCGCACGACCCGACCCGCGCCGACCAGCTGCCGTACTGGACCGCCGTGCTCGACGGACCCGACCCGCTGCTGGGCGCGCGTCCGCTCGACCCGGCCCGGGACACGGTCGGCGTCGCCCGCACCGCCGAGGTGGTCCTCACCCCGGAGGAGACGACGCCGCTGCTCACCGAGGTGCCGGCGGCGTTCCACGCGGGCGTGGACGACGTGCTGCTGACCGCGCTGGCCCTGGCCGTCGCCCGGTGGCGGGAACGGCGCGGGCGCGGCGCGGAGACCTCCGTGCTGCTCCAGGTCGAGGGCCACGGCCGCGAGGACGTGGTGCCGGACGTCGAGCTGTCCCGCACGGTGGGCTGGTTCACCAGCGTGCACCCGGTGCGGCTGGACCCCGGTCGCGTCGGCTGGCCCGAGCTGCTGGCCGGGGGACCGGCCGCGGGCGCCGCCCTCAAGCGGGTCAAGGAGCAGCTGCGCGAGCTGCCGGAGAAGGGCGTCGGCTACGGCCTGCTGCGCCACCTCAACGCCGACACCGCGGGCAAGCTCGCGGGCCTGGGCGCGCCGCAGATCGCGTTCAACTACCTCGGCCGCGTCGACACCGCCGCACCCGGCGGCGACCGGCTGTGGCTGCCCGCGCCCGGATTCACCGCGCCCGTCGGGCACGACGACCTGCCGTTCGTGCACGCCGTGGAGATCACGGCGGTCACCGAGGACACCGCCGACGGCCCGCGCCTGGCCGCCACCCTCGCGTGGCCCGCGGACCTGCTCGCCGACGCCGAGGCGGCCGACCTCGGCACGGCGTGGCGCGAGGCGCTGCGCGGGCTGGTCGAGCACGTCCGGACCACCGCGTCCGGCGGGCTCACCCCGTCCGACGTGGACTTGGTCCCGCTCAGCCAGGACGAGCTGGACCTGCTGGAAGACGACGAGTTCGACGAGAGCGAGGACCTGGACCGATGAGCAAGAAGTCCGCAGTCGAGGACGTCCTGCCGCTGTCGTCGTTGCAGGAGGGGTTCCTCTTCCACGCCCTGTACGACCGCGACGGCCTGGACGTCTACACCGTCCAGATGGCCACCGAGCTGACCGGCCCGGTGGACGTGGTCGCGCTGCGCGCCGCCGCCGACGCGCTGCTGCGCCGCCACGCCAACCTGCGCGTCGGCTTCCGGCACAAGGGCCTCGACCGCCCGGTGCAGGTGGTGCGCCGCGAGGTGCGCGCGCCGTGGCGGGACGTCGACCTGACCGGCAGCGCCGACCCCGAGGCCGAGTACGCGGCGCTGGTGGACGAGGAACGCGCCCGCCGGTTCGACATGGCCCGCGCGCCGCTGCTGCGGTTCGTGCTGGTCGTGCTGCCCGGCCGGGTGCACCGGCTGCTGCTGACCATGCACCACATCCTGATGGACGGCTGGTCCACGCCGGTGTTCCTGGACGAGCTGTTCACCCTCTACGAGCACGCGGGCGACGACTCGGCGATGCCCCGCGTCACCCCCTACCGCGACTACCTGGGCTGGCTCAACCGCCAGGACACCGAGGGCGCGCTGGCCGCCTACGACGAGGTGCTCGCCGGCCTGGACGGGCCGACGCTCGTCGGCGCCGCCGCCGACAACGCCTCCGTCGTGCCGGACGGGGTGCTGGTCGAGCTGGACGACGAGCTGACCGACGCCCTCACCCGCACCTCCCGCGCCCGCGGCTGGACCATGAACACCCTCGCCCAGGGCGCGTGGGGCGTGGTGCTCGGCCGCTACCTCGGCCGCCGCGACGTGGTGTTCGGCGGCACGGTGTCCGGCCGGCCCGCCGAGCTGCCCGGCGTGGAGACCATGCTGGGCCTGTTCATCAACACGCTGCCGGTGCGCGTCACGTGGCACGCCGGGCAGTCGCTGGGCGACCTGCTGGCCGCCGTGCAGGACCGCCAGGCCGGGCTCATCGCGCACCAGCACGTCGGCCTCGCCGACGTGCAGCGCC
>NZ_JBHYXZ010000033.1:32065-62840 GCF_042752395.1 Actinosynnema sp. NPDC059335
CGGGGGGGCGCGGGGTGCGGGCGCGCGCGCCGCCCGCGGGCGCCCCCCCGCCCCCCCCCGCGGGCCCCCCCCCCCCCCCCCCCGCGCCGCACCGGCCACGGCGAGCTGTTCGACACCACGATGGTGTTCGAGAACTACCCCGTCGACATCGACACCGCGCCCGTGCTGGGCAACGGCGTGCGGATCACCGACTTCCAGGCCCGCGACGCCACGCACTACCCGATCAGCCTCGTCGGCCTGCCCGGCGAGCGGCTGGCGTTCCGCCTCGACTACCGGCCCGACGTGCTCACCCGCGCCACCGTGGCGCGGATGGGGGAGTGGCTGCGGACCGTGCTGCGGGCCATCGCGGCCGACCCGGACCGGCCGGTCAACGCGGTCGACCTGCTCGACGCCGACGAGCGCGACCGCATCCTGGTCGACTGGAACGCCACCGACCACCCGGTGGAACCGCTGCACCTGACCGCCCTGCTCGACCGCCAGGCCGCCGCCACCCCCGACGCGACCGCCGTGGTGCACGGCGCGGACCACCGCACCTACGCGGAGCTGCACGCCGACGCCAACCGCCTGGCCCGCCTGCTGGTCGAGCACGGCGCGGGACCGGAAAGCCTGGTCGCGGTGGCGCTCCCGCGCGGCACGCGCCTGGTCACGACGCTGCTCGCGGTGCTCAAGACCGGCGCGGGCTACCTGCCGCTCGACCCGGACCAGCCTGCCGAACGGCTCGCCGACATGCTCGGCGAGACCCGGCCCGCGGCGCTGCTCACCGACGCCGCCCTCGCGCCCCGCCTGGCCGCGCTCGACGTGCCGCGGCTCGTCCTGGACGACCTCGACGTGTCGTCCCGGTCCGGCGAGCCGCTGACCGACGCCGACCGGCGCTCGCCGTTGCGGCTGGAGCACGCCGCGTACGTCATCTACACCTCCGGCTCCACCGGCCGCCCCAAGGGCACGCTGGTCGAGCACCGCGCGGCGGTGAACTACCTCCAGTGGTCCGTCGACGCCTACCCGTCCGTGCGGTCCGGCGCGTTCCTGCACTCGCCCGTCACGTTCGACCTCACCGTCACCGGCCTGTACGCGCCGCTGATCTCCGGCGGCGCGGTGCACCTCGGCGACCTCGCCGACGACGGCATCGACCCGGCGAGCCCCACCGCGGCCGGTTTCGCGTTCCTCAAGGGCACGCCCAGCCACCTCTCCGTGCTGGACGTGCTGCCGGACGGCTACTCGCCCACCGCGGAACTGGTGCTGGGCGGCGAGCCGCTGCCCGGCGCGCAGCTCGACGTGTGGCGCAAGCGCCACCCCGGCGCGCGGGTGGTCAACGAGTACGGCCCCACCGAGACCACGGTCGGCTGCACGTCGCTGGCGATCGAGCCGGACGACGAGATCCCCGCCGAGGTGCTGTCGCTGGGCCGTCCGCTGTGGAACACGCAGGCGTACGTGCTGGACGACGCGCTGCGCCCGGTGCCGCCCGGCGTCGTCGGCGAGCTGTACATCGCGGGCGAGAACCTGGCCCGCGGCTACGTCGCCCGGCCCGGCCTGACCTCGGGCCGGTTCGTCGCCAACCCGTACGGCCCCGCCGGGTCGCGCATGTACCGCACCGGCGACCTGGCGCGCTGGGGCGAGAACGGCGACCTGCTGTTCGCCGGACGTGCCGACGACCAGGTGAAGATCCGCGGCTACCGGGTCGAGCTGGGCGAGATCGAGTCCGTGCTGTCGCGCCACCCCGCCACCGGCCCGGTCGGCGTGGTCGTGCGCGAGGACCAGCCCGGCGACCAGCGGCTCGTGGCCTACGTCGTGCCCGCCGAGGGCCACGACTTCGACCCGGTCGCGCTGCACGCCCACGTCGCCGCCGCGGTGCCCGACTACATGGTGCCGTCGGCGTTCGTGCGGCTGGACGCGTTGCCGTTGACCACGAACGGCAAGCTCGACCGCCGCGCCCTGCCCGCGCCCGACGTGGTCGGCGGCACCGCCGCCACCGGCCGCGCGCCGCGCAACTTCACCGAGGAAGTGCTGGTCGGCGTGTTCGCCACGGTGCTGAACCTGCCCTCGGTCGGCGTGGAGGACAGCTTCTTCGACCTCGGCGGCCACTCGCTGCTCGCCACCCGCCTGGTCAGCCGCGTCCGGTCCGTGCTGGACGTGGAGCTGTCCATCCGCTCGGTGTTCGAGGCGCCCACGCCCGCCGCGCTGGCCGCCCTGGCCGAACGCGCCCGCGGCACCCGCCGCGACGTCGAGGTGCTGCCTCGCCCGGACGTGCTGCCCCTGTCGTACGCCCAGCGGCGGCTGTGGTTCCTCGACCGCCTGGAGGAGGCGGCGGGCATGTACAACGTGCCGCTGCCGCTGCGCCTGACCGGGCGGCTGGACCGCGACGCGCTGGTCGCCGCGTTCGGCGACGTCGCGGCGCGGCACGAGTCGTTGCGCACCACGTTCCCGGAGGTGGGCGGCGAACCGCGCCAGCACGTGCTGGACGCGGTGGCCGTGCCGGTGGCGCACGTGGAGCTGGACGAGGACGACCTGCCCGCCGCCCTGGCCGAGGCGATGGCGCACCGGTTCGACCTGGCCGCCGAGCCGCCGTTCCGGGTGTGGTTGTTCGAACTCGCGCCGGACGAGCACGTGGTGCTGTTCCTGGTGCACCACATCGCCGGCGACGGCTGGTCCCTGACGCCGCTGCTGCGCGACCTCGGCGCGGCCTACCGCGCCCGCCTGGCCGGCGCGGCCCCGGACCTGCCGCCGTTGCCGTTGCAGTACGCGGACTACACGCTGTGGCAGCGGCGCGTGCTCGGGTCCGACGAGGAGGAGGGCAGCGAACTCGCCGCCCAGGTGGAGTACTGGCGCACGCGGCTGGCCGGCCTGCCCGAGGTGCTGGAGCTGCCGACGGACCGGCCGCGCCCGGCCGTGGCGTCGTACCGGGGCGGGCGCGTGCCGGTGCGGCTGGACGCCGACACGCACGCCAGGCTCGTGGCCCTGGCCCGGCAGACCCGCACGACCGTGTTCATGGTGTTGCAGGCCGCGGTGGCGGCGTTGCTGACGCGGTTGGGCGCGGGCACGGACGTCCCGCTGGGCACGGCGGTGGCCGGGCGTTCGGACGAGGTGCTGGACGACCTGGTCGGGTTCTTCGTGAACACGTTGGTGCTGCGGACCGACACGTCCGGGGATCCGACGTTCAAGGAGTTGCTGGAGCGGGTGCGGCAGACGGACCTGGCCGCGCTGGCGCACCAGGACGTGCCGTTCGAGCGCCTGGTGGAGGTGCTCAACCCGCGCCGTTCGCTGGCGCGGCACCCGCTGTTCCAGGTGATGCTCGTGCTCCAGAACACGCCCGAGGCGGACCTGGACCTGCCCGACCTGGCCATCGACCTCGAGGAGGTGCCCGGCGGCGCGGCGAAGTTCGACCTGCTGCTGGACCTGCGCGAGACCCACGACCAGGCGGGCCGCCCGGCCGGTGTGGAAGGCGACCTCGAACACGCCCTCGACCTGTTCGACGCGCCGACCGCCCGCGCCCTCGCGCGCCGCCTGGTGCGGTTGCTTGAGACCGTGGTCGCGGACCCGGCGGTCCGCCTCGGCGAGGTGGACGTGCTGGACCCCGCGGAGCGGGAACGCGTGTTGCGCACGTGGAACGACACGGCGCGGGACGTGCCCGGCGTGTTCGTGGAGCAGCTGGTCGCGCGGCAGGCGGCCCGCACGCCGGACGCGGTGGCGGTGGTCGGCCCGGACCGGACGCTGACCTACGCGGAGCTGGACGCGCGGGCCGACCGGCTCGCGGTGCTGCTGGTGGAGCGGGGGGTGCGGCCGGAGACCCTGGTCGCCGTCTCGCTGCCGCGCACGACCGACGCGGTGGTGGCGTTGCTCGCGGTGCTGCGGGCGGGCGGCGGGTACGTGCCGCTCGACCCGGGGCACCCGGCGGAGCGGGTGGCGTTCGTGCTGGACGACACGCGCCCGGTGTGCGTGCTGGCCGACAGCACGACGGCGGACCGCCTGACCACCGCCCTGTCCCGCCTGGACCCGGCCCCGGCCGACGGGATGGCCGCCAACGGCACCGCCGCCAACGGCACCGCCGCCAACGGGAGCGCCGCCAACGGGTTCGCGGTCAACGGGATCGCCGCCGACGGCAGCCCGGCCGACCACGAGATCGGCACCGCCGCCGCTCTCGCCACCGAGCCCGCCGCCCACCACGGCGTCGCCGCCGGGTCCGGCCGGGCGGGCGGTCTGCTCGCCGGGCGGCTCGTGCTGCTGGACGACCCCGCCGTCGCCGAACGCCTCGCCTGGCCCGTCACGCCCCCGACCCCGGAGGTGCACGGCGGGTCGCTCGCCTACGTCATCCACACCTCGGGCTCCACGGGCCGGCCCAAGGGCGTGGCCGTCACCCGGCACGGCATGGCGAACCTCGTCGCCTGGGCCGCCGACCACTTCACCGCCGAAGAACTCTCCTCGGTCCTCCTGGCCACCTCCCTCAACTTCGACGTGTCCGTCTTCGAGCTGTTCACCCCGCTCGTCGTGGGCGGCCGGGTGGAGGTCGTGGAGAACCTCACCACGCTGGTCGAGCGCGGCGGGTGGACGGGCGGGCTCGTCAGCGGCGTGCCGTCGGTCTTCGCCCAGGTCCTCGCGGCGGGCGTCGAGCTGGACGCCCGCGCCGTCGTGCTGGCCGGCGAAGGGCTGCCCGCGAGCGTCTACAACGACGTCCGCGCCGCCCTGCCCACCGCCCGGATCGACAACATCTACGGCCCGACCGAGGCCACCGTCTACACGCTCCAGTGGGGCACCACCTCGCCCGAGCCCCTCGACGGGCCCGCGCCCACCGGTCGTCCACTGTGGAACACCCGGGCGTACGTCCTCGACGCCGCGCTGCGGCCCGTGCCGCCCGGCACGGCCGGCGAGCTGTACCTGGCGGGCGAGAGCCTGGCCCGCGGCTACGTCGGGCGGGCGGCGCTGACCGCCGAGCGGTTCGTCGCCGACCCGTTCGGCCGGGGCGGGCGGCTCTACCGCACCGGCGACCTGGTGCGCTGGAGCGCGGACGGGCAGCTCGACTACCTCGGCCGCTCGGACGACCAGGTGAAGCTGCGCGGCTTCCGGATCGAGCTGGGCGAGGTCGAGGCCGCGCTGACCCGGCACGCCGACGTGGACCGCGCCGCCGTCGTCGTCCGCGAGGACCGGCCGGGGGACAAGCGCCTGGTCGGCTACGTCGTGCCGGTGACCGGCCGCGCCGTCGACCCGGCCGCCGTGCTCGACGCGGCGCGGACGACCCTGCCCGCCTACATGGTGCCCGCCGCGCTCGTCGTGCTCGACGCGTTCCCGTTGAACGCCAACGGCAAGCTCGACCGCCGGGCACTGCCCGCGCCGGACGTCGCGGCGGTCGGCGACGCCGCGCCCCGCACCCCCGCCGAGGAGGTGCTGTGCGCGGTGTTCGCGGACGTGCTCGGCCTGGAGCGGGTCGGCGTGGACGACGGGTTCTTCGACCTGGGCGGCCACTCGCTGCTCGCCACCCGGCTGGTCAGCCAGGTGCGCGAGGCGATGGGCGTGGAACTGCCGCTGCGTGCGGTGTTCGAGGCGCCGACGCCCGCGCTGCTGGCCGCCCGCGCCACCGCCGCCGGCGCCGCGCGCCGGGGCGTCACCCGCGCCGAACGGCCCGAGGTGGTGCCGCTGTCGTTCGCCCAGCGTCGGCTGTGGTTCCTCGACCGGCTGGAGGACGCGGGCGGGATGTACAACATCCCGATCGCGCTGCGATTGTCCGGCGACCTGGACGTGACCGCGCTGCGCGCGGCGCTCGGCGACGTGCTGGCCCGCCACGAGTCGCTGCGCACGGTGTTCCCCGACGCCGACGGCACGCCGCGCCAGCTCGTGATCCCGGCCGCCGAGGCCGACGAGATGCTGACCCGCGCGTTCAGCGCCCGCACCACCGGGGCCGACGTGCTGCGGGACCGCCTGGACGAGGCGGCGGCGTGCACCTTCGACCTGTCCCGCGAGCTGCCGCTGAAGGTCTGGCTGTTCGAGCTGTCGCCCTCCGAGCACGTGCTGCTGCTCGTGCTGCACCACATCGCGGGCGACGGCTGGTCGTTCACGCCGCTGACCCGCGACCTCGGCCACGCCTACCGCGCCCGCCTCGCCGGGCAGGCGCCCGAGCTGCCGGAACTGCCCGTGCAGTACGCGGACTACGCGTTGTGGCAGACCGACGTGCTGGGCGAGGACGACGACCCGGACTCGGCCGGCGCGGCGCAGCTCGCGTACTGGCGGCAGCAGCTCGACGGCATCCCCGACGCGCTCGCGCTGCCCGCCGACCGGCGGCGGCCCGCCGTCGCCTCGCACCGGGGCGGCCTGGTGCCGTGGCGCGTGGACGCCGACCTGCACGCCGACCTCCTCGCGCTGGCCCGCCGGTCCGGCACGAGCCTGTTCATGGTGCTCCAGGCGGCGATCTCGGCGTTGCTGACCCGGATGGGCGCGGGCGAGGACGTGGTCCTCGGCACGGCCGTCGCGGGCCGCACCGACGCCGCGCTGGAGGACCTGGTCGGGTTCTTCGTGAACACGCTCGTGCTGCGCACGGACACCTCCGGCGACCCGGCGTTCGAGGAGCTGCTGGGCCGGGTGCGGCAGACCGACCTGGCCGCGTTCGCGCACCAGGACCTGCCGTTCGACCGGCTCGTGGACGCGCTCAACCCGGAGCGCTCGGTGGCGCGGCACCCGCTGTTCCAGGTGATGCTGGTGCTCCAGAACGCGCCCGAGGCGGACCTGGAGCTGCCCGGCCTGCGGCTCGACCTCGTGGAACTCGGCGAGGGGCCCGCGAAGTTCGACCTGTCGTTCGACCTCGGCGAGGCGCACCGGGACGGCGGGCCCGCGGGGCTGGAGGGCACGATCCAGTTCGCCACCGACCTGTTCGACCGCGCCACGGTCGAGGCGTTGGGCGCGCGGCTCACCCGCGTGCTGCGGGCCGTGGCCGCGGACGCCGCCACGCCGGTCAGCGCCCTGCCGGTGCTCGGCGACGACGAGCGCCGCCTGGTCCTGGACGAGTGGGGACGGCGGCCCGCGCCGGGGGAGCGGGACACCGTCGTGGACCGGTTCCGGGCGCAGGTGGCGCGGGCGCCGCGGGCCGTGGCGCTGGTCGACGGCGACCGCGAGCTGACCTACGCCGAGGTGGACGCCCGCGCCGCGGCGCTCGCCCACCACCTGGTCGCGGTCGGCGTGCGGCCCGAGACCCGGGTCGCCGTGCTCGCCCGGCGCTCCGCCGAGCGGGTCGTGGCCACCCTCGCCGTGCTGTACGCCGGGGGCGCGTACGTGCCGCTGCACGACGGCAACCCCGCCGAGCGGCACAACCTGATCCTCGCCGACACCTCGGCCGCGGTCCTGCTCACCGACCGCGCCGACCTGCCGGCGGGCCTGGCCGCGCCCGCGCACGTGGTGGACCTCGCCGCCCCGCTGCCGCCCGCGCCGGCCGCCGACCTGCCGGCGCCGCACCCCGACCGGCTCGCCTACGTGATCCACACCTCGGGCTCGACCGGCGTGCCGAAGGGCGCGGCGGTCACCCACGCCAACGTGGTGGAGCTGGCCACCGACCCGATCTTCACCACGGGCGCGCACCACCGCGTCCTCGTGCACTCGTCCTCCGCGTTCGACGCCAGCACCTACGAGATGTGGGTGCCGCTGCTCAACGGCGGCACCGCGGTCGTGGACTCGCCGGACGAGCTGGACATCGCCGGCCTGGCCGCGGCGATCCGCCGGCACGGCGTGACCGCGCTGTGGCTCACCGCCGGCCTGTTCCGGGTGGTCGCGGAGGAGGCGCCGGACTCGCTGGCCGGCCTGCGCGAGGTGTGGGCGGGCGGTGACGTGGTGCCCGAGCACGCCGTGGCGGCCGTGCGCCGGGCGTGCCCGGACCTGGTGCTGGTCAACGGCTACGGCCCCACCGAGACCACCACCTTCGCGTCGCGCCACGCGGTGCTGCCCGGCGACGTGGTCGCGGGTCCGCTGCCGATCGGCGGCCCGATGGCGGGCACCGCGCTGCGCGTGCTGGACGAAAGGTTGCGGCCCGTGCCGCCGGGCGTGACGGGCGAGCTGTACGTGGCGGGTGGCAAGGTGTCGCGCGGCTACCTGGACCGACCGGGCCTGACCGCCGAGCGGTTCGTGCCCGACCCGCACGGCGCGCCCGGCGACCGCCTGTACCGCACGGGCGACCTCGCCCGCTGGTCCCGGGACGGCCGGCTGGAGTTCGTCGGCCGCACCGACGGCCAGGTGAAGCTGCGCGGCTTCCGCATCGAGCCGGGCGAGGTCGAGGCCGCGCTGACCGGGCGGGCGGGCGTGCGGGACGCGGCCGTCGTGCTGCGGGAGGACCGGCCCGGCGAACGCCGCCTGGTCGCCTACCTCGTCGGCGACGACGTGGACGTGGCCGCCGCGCGGGCCGCCGCCGTCGCCGCGCTGCCGGACTACTCGGTCCCGTCGGCGTTCGTGGTGCTGCCCGAGCTGCCGCTGACGGTCAACGGCAAGCTCGACCGCCGCGCCCTGCCCGCGCCGCGCCGGGACGCCGCGCCGGTCGCCGCCGTGCCGCGCACGGCCGTGGAGGAGGCCCTGGCGGCCGTGTTCGCCGACGTGCTCGGCGTGGACCGGGTCGGCCTGGACGACGGGTTCTTCGACCTGGGCGGCGACAGCATCATGTCGATCCAGCTCGTCAGCCGCGCCCGCACGGCCGGCTGGGTGCTCACCCCGCGCGACGTCTTCGAGCTGAAGTCCGTCCGCCGCCTCGCCGAGGTCGCCACCCCGCTCGCCGAGCAGGCCGACGACGACGTGGCCGACCGCGACGGCGTCGGGCCGGTGCCGCTGATGCCGATCGTGGAGTGGCTGCGGGCGGGCGGCGGCCCGGTGGACGGGTTCAACCAGTCGCACCTGGTCGCCACGCCCGCCGGGCTCACCACCCGGCACCTGGTGGACGCGCTGGCGGCCGTGCTCGACCACCACGACGCCCTGCGCGCCCGGCTGCGCCGCGACGGGACCGCGTGGTCGCTGGAGGTGCTGCCGCACGGCGCGGTGCGGGCCGAGGAGCACGTGGCACGCGTGGACGTCGCCGGCCTGGCCGACGACGCGCTCGCGGCCGTGGTCGCCGAGCGCACCGAGGCCGCCCGGCGCGCCCTGCGCCCGGACGACGCGGTCATGGTGCGCCTGGTCTGGTTCGACGCCGGGCCGGACGCGCCGGGCCGGCTGCTCGTGCTGGCGCACCACCTGGTCGTGGACGGCGTGTCGTGGCGGGTCCTGCTGCCCGACCTCGCCTCCGCCGCGACCGCGGCACGCCTGGGCGTGGCGCCCGAGTTGCCGCCGGTGCGCACGTCGTGGCGGCGCTGGGCCACCCGCCTCGCCGAGGCCGCGACCGAGCCGCGCTGGGCCGAGCAGATGCCGCACTGGCTGGCCACCGCCGACACGGCCCAGCCCGCGCTGTCGGCCCGGCCGCTCGACCCCCGCCGCGACACGCTCGCCACCGCGCGCACGACCGTGGTCGAGATCGACCCGGACGTGACCGCGGCGCTGCTGACGACCGCGCCCGCCGCGTTCCGCGTCAGCGTGGACGACGTGCTGCTCACCGGGTTCGGCCTGGCCGTCCGCGAGTGGCTGACCCGGCGCGGCGAACGGCTGCCGGACGCGCTGCTGGTGGACCGCGAGGGCCACGGCCGGCACGAGGACGCCGTCGCGCCCGGCCTGGACCTGTCCCGCACGGTCGGCTGGTTCACCAACCTCTACCCGGTGCGGGTGGACGTGCCGCCGCTGCCGTGGGCCGACGTGGTCGCGGCGGGCGAACCGGTCGGCGCGGCGCTCAAGCGGGTCAAGGAAGGGCTGCGCGCGGTGCCCGACCACGGTCTGGGCTACGGCCTGCTGCGCCACCTCAACCCGGACACCGCGGGCAAGCTCGCCGCCTGCCCGGCGCCGCAGATCGGGTTCAACTACCTCGGTCGCACGAGCGTGGGCGCGACCGGCCGGGACTGGACCCCGCTGAGCGACGCCGGCGGCGCGGTCGGCGACGACGGCCTGCCCTTCGCGCACGTGCTGGAGGTCAACGCCTTCACCGAGGACCGGGCCGACGGGCCGCGGCTGGTCGCCGCGCTGTCCTGGCCCGCCGCCCTGCTGGACGAGCCGGACGTGGCCGTGCTCGGGCGCCTGTGGCGGGACGCGCTGGCCGCGCTCGCCGCGCACGCCCGCGACCCGCGCGCCGGCGGCCTCACGCCCTCCGACGTGGCGCTGGTCCCCCTGTCGCAGAAGAACATCGACCGCTTGGAGGCCATGATGAGGAAGGCAGGCCGGTCATGAGTGGACGGCTCGTGGGCGAACCCCGCATCGAGGACATCCTCCCGCTGGCCCCGTTGCAGCAGGGCCTGCTGTTCCACGCCCTGCACGACACCGACGGCCTCGACTTCTACACCGTCCAGGTGGCCGTGGACCTCTACGGCGAGCTGGGCGTGGACGCGCTGCGCGACGCCGTGGAGGCGCTCGTGCGGCGGCACGCGGGGCTGCGGTCGGTGTTCGTCCACGAAGGACTCGACCAGCCCGTGCAGGTCGTGCTCGACCACGTCGAGGTGCCGTGGGAGGTGGTGGACTGCTCCGCGCTGACCGTCGCCGAGGCGGAGGCGCGGTTCGCCGCCCGCTACGACGCCGACCGGCTGCGCCGCTTCGCGCTGCACGAGGACGTGCTCCTGCGGTGCGTGCTATTCAAGATGCCGTTCAAGGACTTCCGGCTCGGCCTCACTCTGCACCACATCGTGGTCGACGGCTGGTCGCTGCCGGTGCTGCTGGACGAGCTGTTCGAGCTGTACGACCGGCACGGCGACGAATCCGGCATGCCGGCCGTCGCGCCGTACCGCGACTACCTGACCTGGCTGGACGCGCGCGACCACGAGGTTTCGCGCAAGGCGTGGGACGCGGTGCTGCACGGCGTGGTGGAGCCGACGCTGGTCGGCGGTCCCGGCCGACCGGGGGAGCAGGCCCCGCCGGCGCAGCTGCGGGTGAAGCTCGGCGAGGAGCTGACGGGCCGGCTGTCCGACCTGGCCCGCGACCGCGGCTGGACGGTCAACACCGTCGTGCAGGCCGCGTGGGGACTCGTGCTCGGCGCCCACACCGGCCGCACCGACGTGCTGTTCGGCGGCACGGTGTCCGGCCGCCCGCCGGAGCTGCCCGGCGTGGAGCGCATGATCGGCCTGTTCATCAACACGCTGCCGGTGCGGGTGAGCTGGTCGCCCGACGACACCGCCGCCGAGCTGCTGGACGCGCTGCAGTCGCAGCAGACCGGCCTGATGGAGCACCAGCACGTCGGCCTGGCCGACCTCCAGGGCCGGGTCGGGCGCGGACCGCTGTTCGACACGACCCTGGTGTTCGAGAACTACCCGGCGGGCGACGACGACAACACCGAGCTGGCCGGCGGCGCGTTCCTGATCGACGTCGAGGCCCGGGACGCCACGCACTACCCCGTGACGCTGATCGGCGTGCCCGGCCAGAACCTCGCGTTCCGGCTGGACCACCGGCCCGACCTGGTGGACGCGGCCACGGCCCGCCGCCTGTCCACCTGGCTGGTGCGCGTGCTGACCGGGCTGGTCGAGCACCCCGACCGGCCCCTGGCCGCCCTCACGCCGCTGGACGACGCCGACCGCGAGCGCGTGCTGCGCACGTGGAACGACACCGCCGCGCCGGTCGAGGACGTCACCCTGACCGACCTGCTGGACCGGCAGGCGGCCGGCTCGCCGCACGCCACCGCCGTCGTCGACCACCACCGGACCCTGGACTACGCCGCTCTGCACGCCGACGCCGACCACCTGGCCCGCCGCCTCGTGGCGGCCGGCGCGGGACCGGACGCGCTGGTGGCCGTGTCGCTGCCGCGGTCGGCCGACCTGGTCGTGGCGCTGCTGGCGGTGCTCAAGTCCGGCGCGGCCTACCTGCCGCTGGACACCGACCTCCCGGCCCGCCGCCGCGAGGTGCTGCTGGCCGGCGCGCGGCCGGTGTGCGTGGTGACCGACGACCCTGCGGCGTTCCCCGACCTGCCGGCCCTGGCCGTGCGCGACGCGGGTCCGGCGCCGGACGTGACCGCGCGCCGGGCCGCGCCGGACGACCTGGCCTACGTCATCCACACCTCCGGCTCCACCGGCACGCCCAAGGGCGTCGGCGTGCCGCACCGCGGCATCGTGAACCGGCTGCTGTGGATGCAGGACCGCTACCGCCTCGACGCCGACGACCGCGTGCTGCTCAAGACGCCCTACACGTTCGACGTGTCGGTCTGGGAGTTCTTCTGGCCGCTGATCACCGGCGCCGCGATCGTGGTCGCCAAGCCGGACGGCCACCGCGACCCCGCGTACCTCGCGCGCACGATCAACGACCACGGCGTGACGACCGTCCACTTCGTGCCGTCCATGTTGGACGTCTTCCTGGCCGAGCCGACCGCGTCCGCGTGCCCGACCCTGCGGCGGGTGGTGTGCAGCGGCGAGGCGCTGCTCCCGGCGACCCGGGACCGGTTCCTGGCCACGCACGCCGCCGAGCTGCACAACCTCTACGGCCCCACCGAGGCGTCGGTGGACGTCACGTCGTGGCAGTGCGACGCGGACGACCCGCGCGTGCCCATCGGCAGGCCGGTCTGGAACACCCGCGCGTACGTGCTGGACGCCCGGCTCGCGCCGGTGCCGCCCGGCGCGCCCGGCGAGCTGTACCTGGCGGGCGTGCAACTGGCGCGGGGCTACGTCGGCCGGCCCGACATCACCGCGACCCGGTTCGTCGCCGACCCGTACGGTCCTCCCGGCTCGCGCCTGTACCGCACCGGCGACCTGGCGCGCTGGGACGACGACGGCGCGCTGGCGTACCTCGGACGCGCGGACGACCAGGTGAAGCTGCGCGGCGTCCGGGTGGAGCTGGGCGAGGTGGAGGCCGCCGTCGCCCGGTGCGCGGGCGTGGCGCACGCGGCCGTCGCGGTGCGCGAGGACGTGCCCGGCGACCAGCGGCTCGCCGCGTACTACGTGCCCGGGGCCGGCGCCGAGCCGGACCCGGACGCGCTGCGCGACCAGGTCGCCGCCGAGCTGCCCGCGCACCTCGTGCCCGGCACGTTCACCGCGCTGTCCGCGCTGCCGCTCAACGCCAACGGCAAGCTCGACCGCCGCGCCCTGCCCGCGCCCCGGACCGCCGCGACCGCCGGACGCGCGCCGCGCAGCCTCACCGAGGACCTGCTGTGCCGCCTGTTCGCCGAGGTGCTGCGGGTGGACGCGTTCGACCCCGACCGCGGGTTCTTCGCGGCCGGCGGCCACTCGCTGCTCGCGGTCACGCTCGCCGACCGGGTGCGCGCCCGGTTCGGGGCCGACGTGACCGTGCGGACGCTGTTCGAGTCGCCGAGCCCCGCCGAACTGGCCCGCCGCCTCGACGGCGACCCCCGCGCGGACGGCGTGGACGCGCTGGGCCCGCTGCTGCCGCTGCGCGCCGGCGGTGACGCGCCGCCGCTGTTCTGCCTGCACCCGGCGTCGGGCCTGTCCTGGTGCTACACCGGGCTGCTCGGCGCGCTGGACCCCGACATGCCGCTCTACGGCCTCCAGGCCGACCTCGCCGTCGGCGACCCCGGCACGATCACCCAGCAGGCCGCCCGGTTCGTCGGCCACATCCGCTCGGTCGCGCCGCACGGCCCGTACCGGCTGCTCGGCTGGTCGATGGGCGGGCACCTCGCGCACGAGGCCGCCGTCCTGCTCCAGGACGAGGGCGAGCAGGTCGAGCTGCTGGCCGTGCTGGACTCCTACCCCCGCGCGCGCACGGCCCCGATGACCACCGAAGAGGTGTTCGCCGACGCGTTCGCCGGCACCGGCCTGAGCCCGGACGACCTCGCCACCCCCGAGGGCCACGCCCGCGCCGTCGCCGTGGTGCGCGGCGAGCTGGGCGGCTACGACGAGACCACCGACGACCTCGCCCGCGCCGTCCTGGACACCTACCTGGCCAACGGGCGCGCCCTGTCCGCCCACACCCCGCGCCGCTTCGCCGGCGACCTGCTGTTCTTCCGCGCCGCCGACGCCGCCGACCACCCGGACCGCGACCCGGACCGGTGGCGGCCGCACGTCACCGGCGCGATCCGCGTGCACGACGTGCCCGCACCCCACGAGGAGATGACTCGTCAAGACGTCCTTGACGAGGTCGCCAAGGCGGTCGACGCCGCCCTGGCGACGCCGCGAACCGAAGGAGACCCGCGATGAGCACCAACCCGTTCGAGGACGAGAACGGCACCTACTTCGTGCTGGTCAACGACGAGAACCAGCACTCGCTGTGGCCCCACTTCATCCCCGTGCCCGACGGCTGGCGCGTGGTGTTCGGCGAGGCGGGCCGCCAGGAGTGCCTCGACCACGTGGAGGCCAACTGGACCGACATGCGCCCCAAGAGCCTCGTCGACGCCATGGGCGCCTGAGCAGACCCGTCTACCACAAGGAGGTGCGGATGGCGGCCACGACCACCGCCGACCGCTGGCTGCGCACGCGCACGCCCCGGCCGTCGGCCGCCGTGACGCTCGTGTGCCTGCCCCACGCGGGCGGGTCGGCGAGCTACTACCGCGACTGGGGGGCACGGCTGCCCGCCTCGGTCGAGGTGCGCGTGGTGCAGTACCCGGGCCGGGAGGAACGCCTGGTCGACGCGCCGATCGACGACATGGCGGCCATGGCCGATGTGCTGGCCGACGTGCTCGCGCCGCTGTTCGACCGGCCCGTGGTGCTGTTCGGGCACAGCATGGGCGCGGCCATCGCCTACGAGGTGACCCGGCGCTGCGAGGACCGCGGCCGGCCGCCGGCGCTGCTCGTGGCCTCGGGGTTCGCCGCACCGCACCGCCGCACGCCGCGCGACCTGCACGCGCGGGACGACGACGCGCTGGTCGCCGAGATCACCCGCGTGTCCGGCGACGACGCCACCGCGCTGGCCGACCCGGACCTGCGGGAGCTGCTGCTGCCGACGATCCGCGCCGACTACCGGCTCATCGAGCGGTACGCGCCCGCCGCGCCCACGCCCGTGGCCACGCCGCTCGTGGTCTACCGCGGCGACGCCGACCCCGACGTCGACCACGACCGCGGCGAGGCGTGGCGCGACCTGGCCGCCTCCGGGGCGGTGCGCGAGCACCGCGCGTTCCCCGGCGGCCACTTCTACTTCCGGCACGACCCGACCGCCCTGCTCGGGGCGATCTCCGCACACCTCGGGCGGGTCCGCCCGGTGACGACCCACTAAGGGTGAGGGACATGTTGTTGGTGAAGGACGACACGCTGACCACCGCCACGCTCGACGCCGACGAGCACGCGTGGCTCGACCGGATCGCCCGCGACCTGCTGGACGTGGCGGGCGGGCGCGTGGACAGCCCCGAGTGGGTGGCCGCCGCGCGCCGGGCCTGGGAGGACGCGCCCGCGAGCCTGCGGCACACGCTCAAGGAGTTCCGCCGCGACTCCGGCACCGGCGGCGCGCTGCTGCTGCGCAACCTGCCGGTGGACGAGGAGAACCTGCCGGAGACGCCGAAGGCCGAGGGGTCGGTGGTGCGCGAGGCGACGGTCTCCGCCGCCGTCCTCGTGCTCGTGGCGCACGGGCTGGGCGACCCCGGCGCGTTCCGGGCGGAGAAGTCCGGCGCGCTCGTGCAGAACGTGGTGCCCGTGCCCGGCAAGGAGGAGGTGCAGGGCAACGTCGGCTCGGTGCACCTGACCTTCCACACCGAGAACGCCTTCCACCAGCACCGGCCCGACTTCGTGCTGCTGGTGTGCGTGCGCCCGGACCACGAGCGGGTGGCCGAGCTGCGGCTGGTCTGCTCGCGGCAGGTGCTGCCGAAGCTCGGCGAGCAGGCCCGCGCGGCGCTGTCGTCGGCCGAGTTCGTCACCGCGCCCCCGCCCTCCTTCGGCACGACGTCGGGGGAGGTGCCGCCGCGCGCCGTGCTGCACGGCGACCCGGACGACCCCGACCTGTGCGTAGACCAGGCGGCCACCAAGCCCGTCACCGAGCGGGCGGTCGCCGCGATGGCCGAGCTGGGCGAGCTGTTCGACAACTCGTTCAACGGGCTGCGGCTGGCCGCGGGCGACCTGGCGATCGTGGACAACCGGGTCACCGTGCACGGCCGGTCGGCGTTCACCCCGCGCTACGACGGCGCGGACCGCTGGTTGCAGCGCACCTTCGTGTTCGCCGACCTGCGCCGCTCCCGGGGCCACCGCCCCGGCGACGGCTACGTGCTGGAGAGCTGAGCCGTGGACCTGCTGAAGGGCAAGACCCTGCTCGTCACCGGCGTCCTCACGCCGACGTCCATCGCCTACCACGTGGCGCGCCTGGCGCAGGAGGAGGGCGCGCACGTCGTCCTCACCGCCTACGGCCGGGTGCGCCTCGTGGAACGGCTCGCGCAGCGGCTGCCGTCGCCCGCGCCCGTGGTCGAGCTGGACGTCACGGACGCCGACCACCTCGCCTCGCTGCCCGAGCGCGTCGGCGCGCACGCCGACCACATCGACGGCGTGCTGCACTCCGTCGCCTACGCGCCGGCCGGCGCGCTCGGCGGCAACTTCCTCACCGCGGCGTGGGACGACGTGGCGCCCGCGCTGCACGTCTCCGCCTACTCCTTGCAGTCCCTCGTGCGGGCCGTGCGGCCGATGATGGGCCGGGGCGGCTCGGTGGTGGGCCTGGACTTCGACGCCTCGCAGGCGTACGCCGAGTACGACTGGATGGGCGTGGCGAAGGCCGCGCTGGAGTCCTGCTCCCGCTACCTCGCGTCCTACCTGGGCCGCGACGGCATCCGGGTCAACCTGGTCGCTGCCGGGCCGCTGCGCACCACCGCCGCCATCGCCATCGGGCCGGGCGGCGACGAGGCCGCCCGCCGGGAAGGGCTGCGGTGGCACGGCAAGGCTCCGCTCGGGTGGGACGACCAGGAGTTCACCCCTGTGGCGCGGGCGTGCGTGGCGCTGCTGTCGGACTGGTTCCCCGCGACCACCGGCGAGATCGTCCACGTCGACGGCGGCGCGCACGTGATCGGGGACCGGCCCGGCGTCCCCGTCGCGGCGCCGCCGCCGGCGGGGTCGTGACCGTGGCCGGCCGCGGCGCGGAACGGGTCGTCCCGGGGACTCCCGGTGCGGGCGGCGCGTTCGATCCTGTTCCCGCCCCGAACCCCGGTCGGGGCGGACGACCGCACGGAGGAGCAACGGTGACCGCAGCCGTCGAGGCGCGTGGCGTCGTCAAGTCGTACCAGGCGCACCGCGCCCTCGACGGCGTGGACCTGACCGTCCCCACCGGGACGGTGCTCGGGCTGTTGGGCCCGAACGGCGCCGGCAAGACCACCATGGTCCGGGTGTTGACGACGCTGTTGCGGCCGGACGCGGGCGACATCCGCGTCGCCGGCTACGACGTCGTCGCCCAGTCGGCCGACGTGCGCCGCTCGATCGGCCTGTCCGGGCAGTACGCGGCCGTGGACGAGAGCCTGACCGGGTACGAGAACCTGTACCTGGTCGGCAGGCTGTACGGCTTCAAGGCCGCCGCCGCGCGGGCCCGCGCCCGGGAGCTGCTGGCGCTGTTCCGGCTGGAGCACGCCGCGTCGCGGCTGCTGCGCACCTACTCCGGCGGCATGCGCCGCCGGCTGGACCTGGCGGGCGCGCTGGTCGCCCGGCCGCCGGTCGTCGTGCTGGACGAGCCGACCACGGGCCTGGACCCGCGGTCCCGGTTGGACACCTGGGAGATGGTCCGGCGGCTGGTGGACGACGGCGCGTCCGTGCTGCTCACCACGCAGTACCTGGAGGAGGCCGACCAGCTCGCCGACTCGATCGTGGTGATCGACCGCGGCCGGGTGGTCGAGCGCGGCACGTCGGACGAGCTGAAGGCCCGCGTCGGCAGCGAGCGGCTGGAGATCGTCGTCGCCGAGCGCGCCGACCTGCCGGAGCTGACCCGCGTGCTGACCGAGGTCGGCGCGGCCGAGCCGGTGGTGGACGACCACCTGCGACGGGCCCACGTGCTCGTGCACGTCGGCCCGAAGACGCTGGTGGAGGCGTTGAAGCGGCTCGACGCGGCGGACGTGCGGGTGCTCGACGTGTCGCTGCACCGGCCCAAGCTGGACGACGTGTTCCTGATGCTGACCGAGCGCGGCGCCGACGACCGGGAGGACTCGTGACCGTGGTGGCCAAGGTCGCCGTCGACGGCTGGATGATCGCCTGGCGCAACCTGCTGCACGTGCGGCGCAGCGTCGACTGGGCGTTCGCCGCGGTGGTGCAGCCGGTGATGTTCGTGCTGCTGTTCGGGTTCGTCTTCGGCGGCCTGCTCGGCGGCGCGGCGTACCGCGAGTACCTGCTGGCGGGCATCCTGGTGCAGACGCTGGCGTTCAACTCCGCGTTCACCGTGCTCGGCCTGGCGACGGACCTGCGCAAGGGGTTCATCGACCGGCTGCGGTCCCTGCCGATGTCCGGGGTGTCGGTGCTGGTCGGCCGCACGCTGTCGGACCTCGCGGTGAGCGGTGTCGCGATGCTGGTGACGTGCCTGTGCGGCCTGCTCATCGGCTGGCGGGTGCGGGGCAGCTTCCTCGACGCGGTGCTCGCGTTCCTGGTGCTGCTGGTGTTCGCGTTCGCCATGTCGTGGATCGGGGCGCTGATCGGGCTGATCTCGCCGAGCCCGGAGGCCGCGCAGAGCGCCGGCCTGATCTGGCTGACCCCGCTGACGTTCGTGTCCTCCGGCTTCGTGCCCGAGGAGTCCATGCCCGGACCGCTGCGGGTGATCGCCGAGTGGAACCCGCTGACCGCCGTCATCAACGCGGTGCGGGAGCTGTTCGGCAACACCGTGCCGGGCCTGAACGTGGTGTCCGGCTCCTGGCCCGACGACCACGCGCTGGCGTACGCGTGGCTGGCGTCCCTGCTCATCGTGGCGGTGTTCGTGCCGCTGAGCATGCGGGCCTACCGCCGGGTGGCGTCCCGGTGACCAGGGGTAGGTGGGACGGGCGCCCGACCCACCTACCGCGCGGCGGCCAGGGGAGGCCGCCGTGTCCCGGTCGACGTCACCGCCGCCGGGTGGCGAACATCGACCGGTACACCGCCGTGATGACGAAGATCAGCGCACCGACCATCGCCACCGTGATCGCGACGTTCACGACGTCGGACACCTTGCCGCCGATGAAGTACTGCTTGATCAGGTTGGCGCCGACGATCAGGACCACGTACACCCACCACGGGGCCCACCGACCGTCGTTGACCTTGCCCTCAGCCACTTGTCCTCCTCGCCGGGCGCGGGCACACCCTCAGCACAGTTCCTTGATTTTCGCGGCGCCCTCGGAGATGTCCTGGGCGTTGTCCGACAACAGCTGCCGAGCCGCGGTCAACACCTTGCCGGCACGCGACGATTCGTCCATGTTCCCGGCGATGTCGTCGATGACGCCCGCCAATGTCTTCGCCGCTTCGCTCTTCCCGTCCGGACCGGCGGCCACCCACCCGTTCGCGACGTGGCACAACAATGTCGTCCTGCCGTCGTCGGTGGTGTTGTCCGCGGAGGTCGGCTCGGCTCCCGGCCGGCACGCGACCAACGCGAAGGCCGACACCACCGCCAGTGCTACCGCCACGCTTTTCATGGTGACATCCGCTCCTTCCGGTGTGGTCGGCGGGCCGCGCGCCTGCCGTGACACCATCGTCGCGAACACGCCGGGTCGGCGGCATCGGCGGTCGGAGCGATCATGGATCATCACTTCGGCCGATGCGGGGCGCACGGTGCTGTGCTGTGATCGCGCGGTGCACGCCGGAATAAGCCGCGTCGTGTCCGGCCTGCGGAAGCTGCCGGACTGGCAGCACGACGCGCTCATCGTGATCAGCTCCCTGCTGGTCGGCTCGGTGTTGTTCGCGACCGGCCTGTACCCGTTGTTCAACTTCGACGACCGGGTGCCGATGTGGGTGCGGCTGCTGCTGTTCGGCGGCATCTGCGCGGTGGAGGGCTTCCGCCGCCGCGCGCCCGGCACCTCGCTGGCCGTGGGCACCGCGTTCCTGCTGGTGGACTGCGTCATCGGGGTCAGCACGCCGACGCTGGTCGTGTACGCCGACCTGCTCTACGCGGCCACCCTCTACGGGCCGCGCCGGCTCAGCCGCGACATGGTGCCCATCGCCGTGCTGACCTCGATCAGCACGATCACCGCCACCGTGCTGCTGGTGCCCGGCTGGCGCGCCACCGTGCTGGCCGCGTTCGCCGTACTGCCGTTCCTGCTGATCCCGGTGTGGTGGGCGACGAACGTCCGGCAGCACCAGCGGATGGCCGAGGTGGAGCGCGCGAACGCCCGGCAGCTCGCCAAGATCGCGCAGCTCGACCGGACCGCGGCGGTGGCCGCCGAACGCGCCCACATGGCCCGTGACCTGCACGACGTGATCGCCGGGCACCTGTCCGCGATCGCCATCCAGGCCGAGGCCGCGCTGTCGTTGAAGGACGACGACCCGATGACGCGAGTGGTCCTCAAATCCGTGCGCGAGAACAGCGTGAGCGCGCTGGAGGAGATGCGTGCCATGATCAACCTGCTGCGCGCGGACGTGACCGACCCGGACGAGCCCACCGCGCCCGCCCGGCTCGCCCAGCTGTCCAAGCTCATCGAGTCGGCGCAGGCCGGCGGGATGAGCTTGGACGTGCGGGTGGACTACGACGACACCGAACCGCTGCCCGCGGCCGTGGACCTGACCGCGTACCGGATCGCCCAGGAGGCGCTGACCAACGCCATGAAGCACGCACCCCGCACGAACGTCGTCCTGGACCTGCGCCGCACCGACACCGAGCTGGTGCTGGAGGTGGTGAACGAGCTGCGGCAGGGCGCCGCCGGGGAAGGGCTGGGCACCGGCCTGCTCAACATGCAGGAACGCGTCGCCGCCGTCGGCGGCACGCTCACCGCGGGACCGTCGGACGGCGCGTGGCGGGTCCGCGCGGTGCTGCCGCTGCCCGAGGTGGAGCGGTGAGCATCCGGGTGCTGGTAGTGGACGACCACGCGGCCGTCCGCGCGGGCCTGGTGCTGATCCTGGGCAACGCCGAGGGCATCGAGGTGGTCGGCGAGGCGGGTGACGGCGCGACCGCCATCCGGCAGGCGAAGGCGCTGCGCCCGGACGTGGTGCTGATGGACATCCGCATGCCCGGACTGGACGGCATCGCCGCGACCAAGGCGCTGCACGGCGACGGCGTGGCCCAGGTGCTCGTGCTGACCACGTTCGACCTGGACGAGTACGTGTTCGCCGCGCTGCGCGCCGGCGCCGCGGGCTTCCTGCTGAAGTCGGTGGACGCGCCGCGGCTGGTGGAGGCGGTGCGGCTGGTCGCGGCGGGCGAGAACGTGCTGGGCCCGGAGATCACCCGCAAGCTGATCAAGGCGTACGCGGAGGCGCCGGCGAAGGTGCAGCCGGCCGTCGACAGCCGGCTGGAGCAGCTGACCGAGCGGGAGCTGGACGTGCTGCGCTGCCTCGGGCGCGGGCTGTCGAACGCGCAGATCGCGGAGGAGCTGTTCATCAGCGGCGCGACCGCGAAGACCCACGTGTCGCGCATCCTCACCAAGCTGGAGCTGCGCTCGCGCGTGCAGGCGGCGATCTACGCCCAGGAGAACGACCTGGTGTGACCGCTCACCAGCCCAGCGCGCCGCCGCCGGTGACGGGGATGGTCGCGCCGGTCACGTAGGTCGAGCCCGCGACCCAGCGCACCACCTCGGCGATCTCCTCCGCCCGGGCGAGGCGGCCCAGCGGCACCTGGTCGACCAGCGCCTGCCGCTGCCGGTCGGTCAGCACGGCCACCATGTCGGTGTCCACGGGACCGGGCGCGACGACGTTGATCCGCACCCCGCGCCGCCCGTACTCCAGCGCCACCGACCGCGCGAACCCCTCCAACGCCGCCTTGGCCGCCGCGTAGTTCGCCTGACCGGGGGAGCCGGCCCGCGCGGAGGCGGACGAGACGAGCACGATCGACCCGGTGCGCGCCTTGGCCATGGCGGGCAGGACCCGCTGCACGACGCGGAACGTGCCGAGCTGCGTGACCTCGATGATCTCGCGGTAGTGCTCCTCGGGCATGCGGGCGAGCAGCCCGTCCCGGGTGAGGCCCGCGTTCAGCACGACGACCTCCGGCGCGCCCTGGTGCTCGGTCACCTCGGCGACCGCGTCCGCGACCCGGCTCGCGTCGGGGTCGGCGAGGTCGAGCTTGACCGGGAGCACGCCGTCGACGGGCACGCCGGAACCGCGGTGCGTGCCCGCCACCCGGTCGCCGGCCCGCAGGAACTCCCGCGCCACCGCCGCCCCGATGCCCCGGCTCGCGCCCACGACGAGCACCGATCGTCCGGTCACACCGCCACCTCCGCCCACGCTCCCGGGTGTTGCGCTGATGCCGTGCCCCGCGGCCCGACCGCCGGTTCCGCCGCGGCCCCGGGTCGGCCGCCACCACCACTCGTGGTCCCGGGTCGCCCGCTCATGCCGCCAGCTCCACCACGGCCTCGCCGCGCGCCACCGCGACGCCGTCGTCCCGGGTTGCCACGACCTGCACCTTCGCGCACGGCGTGCCGTCGACCACGGTCACCGACGTCACCTTCCCGGTGCACGTGACCCGCGCCCCGAGCGGCGTCGGCGCGGTGAACCGCGTCTTGAACGACCGCAGCGGCCCCGCCGCGGGCCACGCCGTGACCAGCCGGCCCAGGTGCGCCATGACGAGCATCCCGTGCGCCACGACCCCGTCCAGCCCGCCCCGCCGCGCCGCCGCGTCGTCCAGGTGCACCGGGTTGTCGTCACCCGACGCGGCCGCGAAGTCCCGGAGCCCTTCGGCGGTGATCGGGGGCACCTCGGCCGCCGGCAGCCGGTCCCCGACCGCGACCCCGTTCACGCGACCTCCTTGTCCTCGATCACGAGCACCTGGCGCAAATCCACCACGTGCTCGTCACCGCGGCGCACGACGCTGTCCTGCACGATGAACTCCAACCGCCCGTTCATCCTCCGGTAGACGTCGGCGACCACGCCCTCGAACCGCAACTCCTCACCGGCGTGCACGTTCCGGTGATAGGTGAAGGACTGTTCGGCGTGCAGCACGCGCAACGGGTCGAGCTCCATGTCGAGCAACAATTTCTCGCCGCGCGCCTCGAGTTCCAACCCGAACAGCATCGTCGGCGGCAGCACCACGTCCGGAAAACCGGCCGCGCGCGCCGCGTCGACGTCCACGTGCACGGCCCGGTTCTCGCCGATGGCCCGCGCGAATGCGATCACCCGTTCCCGCGGCACCCGCAGCACGACCGGGTCGAGCTTTTTTCCCACGAACTCCGGATCCACCACCGGGAAACCGTACCCACGTGCGCCGCGACCCGGCGAGGGCGCGCGGGAAAACCGCAGCGGTTTCCCGAAATCTATATTTCCGCTGTATTCCGGTCGACCCGCTCAGGCGCCGGACGCCACGGGCATCAGGTAGACCAACGCGTCGTCCACGCCGTCCAGGCACAGCACGTCGTGGGCCATGTCGTCGTAGAACCCGCCGAGCACGCCCAGCGCGAGCCCCGTCGAGGCGGCCACCAGGGCGAGGTTCTGCGCCAGGTGCCCGGCCTCGGTGAACGCCAACCGCAGGGCCCGCAGCCCGTACGCCTTCCGCAGCGCCCCTACCCGCACGTAGAGCGCCAGCAGCGCGGGCGTCGTGGTCGGGTCGACCCGGTCCACGCCCCGGCCGAACCACATCGAGGTCGCCGCCACGTCCTCGGCCGGCGGCGCGGGCGCGACGTGCGCCAGCGTCCGCCGCGCTTCGTCCACTTCGTACACACCCGGCTCCAGCCCGGTCACCCGCCACGCCAGCACGCGCAACCGCGCGCTGTGCCGGGCGCCGGCGCTCGGGTACGGCCGGCGGCCGTCCGGCAGCGCGCCCTGCGCGGTCCACAGCAGGGTGGCGAGCTGCGCGGCATCGAGCGGCCCGGCCAGCTCCGCGCCGCGCGCGGTGTGCCGGGTGGACAGCGCCTCGACCAACGAGCCGGACGGGGGCGCGACCTCCGGCAGCGGCACGTCCCGCCACCACGGCGGCGTCGGCGCGGGCGGGGTCGCGGCGGGCAGCGGTCCCTGGTCCGGCACGCCCGAGTGGAACCGGCTGGCCGCCAGGTAGCGCCGGTCCGGCGCGGTCGCCCCGTCCTCGTGGAACGGCACGGGCCCGTCCGGGTCCTCGGCCGTCATCGCGACCAGCCGGCACACCGTCCGCTCCGCCTCCGGGTCGAGGCCCAGCCGGTTGCACAGCATGTGGAGTTGCGACGCCCAGGCGTAGCGCGGCAGGTCCGCGCCGCGCACCTGCTCGGCCCAGTACGCCACCACGCCCGTGGCGTGCTCCTCCAACCGGTCCCAGCGCGCGGCGAGCCGGGTCGCCCGTGCCGCGTGCAGCGTCCGGGCGGCGACGTGGGACCCGAGCGAGGGCGTGCCCACCGGTTCGCGCGCCTGACGCCAGCCCGTCGCCAGGGATCGCAGCCACGACGCCGCCTCGACCCGGTCGAGGCGCAACGCGCTCGTCGTGGCCATCACCAGCTCCACGGCGGCGGTGATCTTCGCGCCGGGCGTGCGGGCCGACCGCAGCACCGCGACCGCCACGTCCGTGCTGCGGCAGAACACCTCCTCCGCGAGCGGCAGGGCCTGCGGGCCGCCGTACCGCTCGACCTCGGGCTCGTACGGAACCTCCCGCACGTCGCCGTGCGGCAGCCGGTCGTCCTCGGCGGGGAAGGCCGCCGGGTCCGCGTCCAGCACGGGGTGGCCGGCCGCGGCGACCAGCTCGCGCAGCCGGTCGGCCAGGTCCACCCGGGCGTCGCGCAGCCGGACGCGCAGGTGCGGCCCGGTCCGCCAGTACCGCATGTAGAACCAGTCGGCGAGGCGTCCGGCCGCGCGGTGCGCGGTCAGCTCGGGGGCGAGGACGTCGGCGATGAACGCGTCCACGTGCCCGACCTCCCACGACAGCCGGACGTGCAGGCTGGTCCACGTCATCGCGCCTCCAAGGGGGTGAGGTCGTAGGCGAAACCCGCGCCGCGCGGCCGGCCGAGCAGGAGCAGGTACAGCAGGCTGTGCGACGCGGGCGCGCCGGCCAGGGCCTCCAGCGGGCCGTCGTGGGTGCTGCGCGCCGGGCGGCAGAACGCGCCCGCGTGCGCGGCGGCCGTGCACACGTGCTGGGCGGTCGCGCCGGCCGCGCGCAGCAGCGCCCGGTAGCCGTCCGGACCGTCGCCCGCCACCGCGGCCGCCGGGTCGCCGGTGGTCACCAGGGCGAGGTTCATCGAGGCGAGGTGGATCGTCCCGGGCGGGTGGCCGAACACGGCCTGGAGGCTCGGCAGCGCCGGACCCGGCTCGACCAGCCGCAGGCCGCCCGTGACGGCGTACCAGCCGTCGGCGACGCCCTCGACGTTGCGCACGGCCAGCCGGTGCCGCAGGTCGTCGCGCACCGGCGACCCGGCCGGCGGGTGGTTGACGGCCCGCACCACGGCGTCGAGCGTGCCGCGGGGCAGCGGTCGCGGGTCGGCCGCGATGCCGCGCGGACCCGACCCCGAGCTGCGGCGCGGCAGCGGGGGCGGTTCGGCGGGGCCCGCGAACGCCAGCGAGACGGTCAACCCCTCGGCACGGGCGACGAGCCCGACCTGGGCCGCCCGCTCGACCAGCGCCGCGGCGACGTGCCCCACCTCCAGCTCGGTCAGCACGTCGCCGAACTCGCGGTAGCCGGGGGAGAGGCGGTCGCGGCGGCGGACCAGCTCGACGCGGACGGGACCGTCGAGCGCGGGCGGCCGGTCGCCGACCAGCGCCCGGCGCACGGGGTCCAGCGGCCACCGCCGCGCCCCGACCGCCAGCACCAGGTCCACGGTGGCGGCCGCCCGCGCGGACGGGTACGCCCGGTGGTCGTTGTACTGGTTCCACGGCTCCCAGCGCAGCGGTGTCGCCACGTCGACCAGCAGCCGCGCCACCGCCGCGCCGAACCGGCCGGGCAACGCCGTGAGCGGCACGCGCGGACCCTCCGCCGCCGGCGTGCGCGGCGACTCCCCGGGCTCCACCAGCCGTCCCGGCCCGTGGGTGTAGGCGGCGGCGAGCGCCGCCGCCGCCCCCGCGGTCACGGGGACGGGGTGCGCGCCGGGTGGTGCGGTCTCGGTGACGGGAGCGGGTGGGGCGGCGGGCTCTGTGGTCGCGGGGACGGGAGCGGGTGGGGCGGCGGGCTCTGTGGTCGCGGGGACGGGTGAGGTGGCGGGTGCTGCGGTCATGGCAACCGACGGGGTGGCGGCGGGCGCCGCGGGTTCGGGGGTCACGGGAACGGGTGGGGCAGCGGCGGGCCGGCGAGGCGCAGCCGGGGCAGGCCGTGCGTGCGCCGGTTGGCCTCGCCGAACGTCATCGGCACGGTGCCCGGCACGATCACCTTGGCCGAGTGCAGGCCGAGCCGTTCGCGCACCACCGGGTCGCTCTGGTCGACCGCGATCACCTCCAGGTCCAGCCGCTCCCACGCGCGCACGTAGTGCTCCAGCAACGCGTCCAGGTCGTCGCGCGGCACGTCGGGGACGGCGAGGTCGCCCTCCGGGCCGGGCCGCAGGAAGTCGTACCGCGGCGCGGCCTCCGGCAGGCCGTTGACGTTGACGTGGTCGTCCATGGTGCGGATCCGGCGCGGGTCGCGCAGCAGCGCGCGCAGCCGGTCCGGGTCGAAGTCGCCGGGATCGGTGCGGTAGCGCTTCGCGCCCGCCTCCACGTCCATCACCACCTCGGCCGTCGCCGACCGCATCGCCGCGTCCGGGTCCAGGCCGGCCCCCGCGGCGAAGAACGCCTGCGGCAGACCGGGTCTCGTGGCGCGGGCGAGGGAGAGCACGGCCGGCACGCCCAGGTCGTTCGTGGCGTCGTACAGCTCCAGCCGGTAGCCGAGCTGGTCGAGCCGGTCCGCGAGGTGCGTGGCGACCTCGTCGCGCACGCGCAGCCGGGGGAGCGGGCGGCGGCCGTACCAGGCGGTCAGGAACGCGTCCCGCTCGGCGACCTCGAACAGCCCGTACAGCACCGCCTCGGTGAGGCTGTTGCCGGCGCCGCAGCCGTTGGACGTCTCGTCGACGAACCGGGGCCCGGTCGCCGGGCCCCAGTAGGCCACGTGCTCGGGCACCGCCACCGGCCGACCCCGGGTGTAGGACCAGCCGTGCACCCACCGGCTCCGCACGTCCGGGCGGTACGGCACGACGTGCGGCGACTCGTGGTCGGGCAGCCCGAGGCGGGTCGGGTCGAGCGCGCGGTCGCCGAGTTCGGCGTAGGACGCCTCCAGCACGGTGGTCACGCGCCGCGGCGCCAGGCCGGCGTGCCGTTCGACCGCTTCGTACAGCGCGACCCGCTCGGCGTCGGCGTAGTCGGCGGTGCGGCCGAACCCGGCCTGACCGCCGCCCAGCTCGGCGCTCACGGCCGCCACGGTCAGGTCGCCGATGCGGTGCATCCCGCCGACCGGGCCGTGCCGCAGGTCGAACAGCTCCCGGCGCAGCGCGTCGCCCGCGGTGCGCGGGTTCGCGCCGCGCAGCGTGCCCGCCACCACCGGGACGGGTTCGCGGACCACCGTCGCGGCCTCCGCCGAGTCCTCCGGCAGCGGACCGCACGCGGGGCAGCCGCCGGGCCTGGGCCGGACCCGGTGCTCGCCCACCGTCGCGAGGTCGGTCCGCAACGCCAGGACGCGGTCCCGGTGCGCGTCCGGGTCGGCCAGCACGCGGTCCACCAGCAGCGCGAGCAACGGCCGGAGCGTGACCGACGCCAGCCCGCCCAACCTCATCGCGGCGTCGCCGCGCGGCACGGACCCGCCGAGCGCGGCGAGCCGGGCGTCCTCGGCGCACGCCACGCACACCCCGCCCGACACCGGCCCGATCAGCACCAGCGCGCCGTCGAACCGCACCGGCAGCACCGCGCCGTCACCGCCGATGCCCGCCAGGTCGCCGATGGCGTAGTCCCGCAGTTCCACCACCCGCACGGTCATCGCGCCACCTCCGCCACCGCGAACGCCGCCAGCCCGGCCGCCTCCAGCACGGGACCGAGGGGCACGGCCTTCACCTCGACCGCGAGGGCGCGCAACGCGTCCTGCAACGCCCCCTCGCCGTCACGCACCCCGTACGGCCAGTGCCAGTCCCGGTCGGTCCACGGCGCGGCCGCGCCGGCGGGTTCCGCGACCGGCGCGGCCCCGCAGAGCACGACCGGCCCGGCGACGCCGGCCTGGGCCTTCCCGGCCGCGGCGAGGGCGGCGAAGGCCACGGCGTCGGCCGGCTCCGCCTCGACCGCCCAGGACAGCTCCTCGCCGTCCGCCCGCACCACCGCCCGCACCACGCCGGGGGCGAGCCTGGTCACCTCCAGCTCGGCGGGCAGCGCGAACCGGAGCGTCACGGCCTTCCACCACCGGCGGGCGGTGGCGTTGCCGGCCCACTCGGTCTCCTCGACCGGCGTGCCCGCCCGGTGCCGGACGGCGGTGCGCAGGGCCAGGCCCGCCGCGTGCACTTCGTCCACGCCGAGGACCGCGCCGGCCGGCGCCAACCGGGTCGCCGCGCGGACCAGCGCGTCCAGCCGGGCGGAGTGCTCGGTCGCGCCGAAACCGACCACGTCACCGGACGCGGCCAGCTTGACCGGCAGCTGCGGCAGGTCGCCGGGCAGCGGCGTGGGCACCGGCCCCAGCTCCCGGTCGCCCAGCACCTCCAACGGCGTGCCGCCGCCCTCGCGCGGCCGGACCGCGGACAGCCACGGGTGGTACTCGGCGTGCAGCGGGTCGACCCGCGCCACGAGCACGGCCTGGTGCGGCGGCCCGGTCGGCGGCACGTCGCTCCACATGTCCACCACCTCGGTGGACGGGTCGGGCAGCCCGCCCACCGCGCACACGAGCCGGTGCGCGGCGGCCGAACCGACCAGCGCGGCCAGCACCTCCGGCGGCGTGCCGGGCGTGCCGGCCAGCCGGTCCGCCACCGCGGCCGCGTCGGCCTCCACGTCGGCGAGCGCGCCCGGCTCGACCACGAACCCGACGTCCGCCGCGCACCCGGCCGCGACCGCGGGCCCCTCGGCCGCCAGCACCAGGCCCGCGCCGGGCCGCACGGCGGCCACGTCGAGCCCCGCGGCGACCAGCGCCCGGTGGGCGGCGGCGGCCAACGCGCCCTCGCCGGTCACCGCCACGGTCGCCGACCGCAGCCGCCGCCACGCCGCCCGGGGGGACGGGGCCACGGAGTCCAGCCAGCCCGCGATGTCGTCGGGCGGCGCGTCCTCACCCCAGTCGACCGGCGACTCGACCAGCATGTCGTGCTCGCGGAGCTGGCCGATCAGCAGCTCCAGCGCCCGCGCCACGGCCGGTGACGCGGTCGCCGGCACCGCCAGCCGCTCGGGCGGCACGCCGTCGGCCAGCGGGCCCGCCAGGCGCTCCCAGATCGTCCAGAGGCCCTTGCCGCCGTCGAGGGTGAAGCTGGACCGCCAACCCCGCACGTGCAGACCGGTCGCGGTGGGCGTCGCGTGCACGACCGGCCGCAGCCGCAGCACCACCCCGCTCACCGCGACACCTTCGCCATCCGCGCGACGTGCGCGGGCCAGTCCAGCCCGGTGATCCGCTGCACCGCCCGCACCACCAGGCTCGCCGCGAGGTAGCGCTCGACCGGCGTCACGTCGCACACGGCCAGTAGCTGGTAGAGCATGTTCGTCCCGAAGCGGTAGACGGTGACCGGCCGCTGGTAGTCGGGGTGGTCGAAGTCGACCTCGCGCAGCCGGAGGTGGTACTCGCCGACCCGGTCGACGTGGTCGCGGTGCCAGCGCCGGATCGCCTGCTCCTCGCCCAGCCGGACGGCCCGCTCGCCGAGGTGCCCGGAGTATGCCGTGGGCAGCTCGCCCCGGTCGAACGCCTCCTCCACCACCGCGCGGGTGGCGTCGGTCCACGCGATCCAGGGCGTTCCCGTCGTCCCGGCGGCGACGCGCTCCACCATGTCCGCCTTCTGCTCCGCGTTGCGCTCCCAGACACCGTCGAACCGGGCGCGCAACACGCCGTCGGGATCGTCGTGCAGCAGGAAGCCCTCCAGGTGGGACAGGAACGAGTGGTAGCCGTTCACCAGGCCCGCCGGGAACCGGCTCGCGTGCGCGGTCATCGCGACCACGGCCAGCCGGACCCGGGACCGGCTCGTGCCGTCGACCGCCACCGCGTCGGCGATCGCGGGCACGCCGAGCCGCAGGCACCGGGACCGCAGGTCCACCAACGCGTCCGACCCGAGCAGCTCGCGGAGCGCCGTGAGGTCGGTCGGCTCTACGAGCACCGTGTTGTCCGGGTGGATCGGCTCGTACGGCGGCGGCACCAACTCGGCCGTCCCGTACTGCTTCGACCGCGCCAGCAGCACTTCCGGTGAGACGTCCGATGTGGACGGACGCTCGGCCAGGTACGCGCGCAGGCGGGACGCGACGAGTTCGGCGGCGTCGTCCGGACCGTCCAGCCGCACCCGCACGTGCGGCCCGTGCAGCCAGTGCCGCTCCACGTGCCCGGTCGCGCCACCCGCCTCCGCCTCCGCCAGCGCGGGCAGCACGGCGTCGCGGAGCAGCGCCGCCTTCACCGGGTCGTGGTAGTAGCAGACGACGTCGGTCACGAAGCCCTCCAGTACGTTTCCGCGATCAGTTCGACCACCCGTCCTCCCTCGCCCGGCACGGGCAGCGCCTCGGTCAGCCGCACGCCGTCGGGGAACCGCGCCAGCAGGCGCGGCAGGCACCGCAGGTGCAGCGGGTCGCCCAGGTCGGCGTACTGCGGTTTGCCCACCGTCAGCGCGCGCAGGTAGGCGTCGGCCGACGCCGGTCCGCCGTCCGGGCCGACGAACACGTGCTCCGGCAGCCCGTGCCGGGCGCGCAACCGGGCCACCGCGAGGGGGGGCCCGTCCCACCCGCTGTCGATTATAGAAAAAATAATACTCCGCAGATAT
>NZ_JBHYXZ010000033.1:62850-65280 GCF_042752395.1 Actinosynnema sp. NPDC059335
TTCCTGACCATGGTGATGATCAGCAAGCTGACCGCGCGCCGCAAACCCGACGACGTGAACCAGATCCTGCTGCGGCGGGGGGGCCCCGGCCCCCGGGGGGGGTATGGGCCGCCCGCGCGGGGCGCGGGGGGGCCCGCGGGGGGGGGCCGCCCACCGGGCCCACGAGCGGGGGGGCCCGTTCCTCCGCGCCGACCTCCGGCGGCGCGGGGAAGTCCCAGGACCGGCGCGCCAGCACCACGTCGCCGTACGACAGCGATCCCCGGGCGGTCACGCCGCCGTCGGTCGTCACGGTCCGCAGCGGGTCGAGGTCCACCCAGCCGCAGCTGAGGTCGGAGTACAGCGGCACCTGCCGGTCCGGCAGCGCGAGCGGGATCAGGAAACCCGAGTACAGCACGTCGAGCGGGACGCCGCGGTGCGTCACCCGGACCTCGTCGGCGACCGGGTCGTGCCGCACCTCCACCTCGTCCGCGACCAGGTCGGCCCACCGCGCGTCCTCGCCGACCTCGCGCGCGCCGAGCAGCGGGTGGAGGTTGGCGTTGAACCCGCGCACCGGGCGGAACTGCACCGGGTCCGCGGTGTGGCGGAGCACCTGCCGGGTCACCGCGTCCCGCGCGCCGGGCAGCAGGTCCAGGAACCGGCTGGTGAACTTGCCGAACCCGGCGTACACGCGGTTCACCACGAGCCGCCCGTCGGGGGCCGGCTGGGCGAAGACGGCGTACGAGCCGGGGCGGCGGGTCGCCCAGGCGGGCAGCAGGTCGGCGGCGGAGGCGAGGACGTCGTCGGTGACCACGCCGTCGCGGACCTGGCCGGCCAGCTTCCCGCGCAGCGCCAGGACGGCGTGGACGTCGGGGTCGTCCAGCTCGGCCGCGCGCAGGGAGTCCTGCCACGCCCGCGCGAGCGGCGCGGAGGAGTCGGCCGGGGTGGCGACCCCGCCCTCGCCGAAGCGCTCGACGAACCGGGTCCGGATCAGCCGGCGGAGCAGCACGTGCTGGTCGAACGCCACGAACAGCGGCGTGAGGCGGGTCAGCGCGGGCGCCGCGCCGGGCGGCACCGGCACGGGTTCGGGCAGGACGACGTCCTCGACCACCGGGACGACACCGGTCAGGTCCGCGCCGACCCGCTCGCCGAGTTCGCGCCAGCGGTCGGACAGCTCCGTCAGCAGCGCCGCCCGGGTGGGCGGGTCGGCGGTGGCGAACGCCGCGGTGGTGGCGGAGATGTCGGCCAGCCGGCGCGCGGCGTCCCGGGCGGGTTCCGGCCCCCGATCCGCCTGCCCGGGTGCGAGCAGCCAGGAGGCCAGCGCGGTCACCGCGTCGGGCTCCTGCGGGTGGATCGGGGACACCGGCACCAGCAGCCCCAGCTCGCGCGTCCTCGCCACGAACGCCCGCGCCGCGCTCGGCGGGTCCGCCACCGTCAGCTGCGCCGCCAGCGCCTCGGCGATCCGCTCCAACGCCACCCCGTCCGGCCCGGCCGCCCGCACGAGGTCCACCACGAACCGCAACGGCCGGGTCGCGGCGGCGTCCACCTCCTCCTCCCGCACCACGGCGGCACGTCCGATGCCCTCCGCCGGCACGTCGCGCCGGAACAGCAACCGCCCGTCGCGTTCCCGCAGACCCGGCGCGAGGCGGTGCGGCAGCCGCGGACCGAGGGCGTCGACCAGCCTGTCCACCAGCAGGCGGTGCGCCGCCGGGTGCGACACCGGCTCCGCCGCGGGCCACGGCCCGTCGCCCCACGTGCCCCAGCCGACGTGCGTGTACCAGGACAGCGGGCTCGTCTTCGCGGTCGCCCGCAACGCGTACCGCAGCACCGTGGGCTCGGCCTTGCGCGCCTTGCGGTCCGGCTCGCCGCCGCCGCGGGCGGTGCGGTCCAGGCCGTGCAGCAGGTCCGCGCCCGTCAGCACGCTCGCGCGGCGCAGCTCGTCGGCCGCGCACACCTCCGCGAGCCACGCCCGGGACTCCGCCAGCGCCCGCGGCCACGCGTCCAGCGCCGCCTCGACGGCCCGGTCCAGCTCGGCGTGCGCGGCCAGCCAGTCCGCGAGCGCCGGCACCCGCCGCGGGAGCGTGCCCAGGTCCGACGAGGGGCGCGGGGGACGGTCGTTGTGCACGTCGCGCCGCAGCGGCAGCACCACCCGCCGGTGGAACCCGGCCGAGTGGCCGTTCGCGCTGTCGTGCAACGCGTCGGCCAGACCGTCGGCCGCGGCCGCGATCCGCCGCCGGGCCGCGACGACCGCGGCCAGCGCGGCCCGGAACGGCGTGGGCGCCGGTCGGGGGTGCGCCAACGCGGCCACCCGGACCAGCGCGTACGGCGCGAGTTCGGTGGTGGTGCGGTCGGTGGCCATCCGGTGCTCCCGTCACGGTGTCGCGGCGGGGGGGGGGCGCGCCCGCGCCGCCCGGCCGCGCGGGCCCACGCCCCCCCGCGCCCCCCCCACAGCCG
>NZ_JBHYXZ010000034.1:0-14413 GCF_042752395.1 Actinosynnema sp. NPDC059335
GCCGCGCGCGGCGCACAGGCCCCCGGGGGGCGGGGGGGGGGGGGCGGGGGGGGGCGGGGGGGGGGGGCCGGCGGGGGGGGGGGGGGCCCCCCCCCCCCCCGGCGCGCACACGAGCGCGCTGTGCGACTTCTAGGGGCGCAGCCGGACGCGCGCGGACGCGCCGCCGAGCACCGACTTGCCCTCGAACGACGCCGTCACGTTGACCTTGAACGTCCCGTCGTCCAGGGCCTTGGTGACCTTCGCGGTGACCTCCACGAGCGCGCCCTTGCCGTCGTCGGGCACCGGGACGGGCCGGCCGAACCGCACGCCGTACTCCACGACCGCGCCGGGGTCGCCCGTCCAGTCAGTGACGATGCGCGCGGCGAGGCCCATGGTGAGCATCCCGTGCGCGATGACGCCGGGCAGGCCGACCTCGGTGGCGAACCGCTCGTTCCAGTGGATCGGGTTGAAGTCGCCGGACGCGCCCGCGTACCGGACCAGGTCGGCGCGGGTGATGCGCAGCGACAGCGGCGGCAGCTCGTCGCCGACGGAGACCTCCGATGCGCGGATCACGCGCCCTCCCCCCGCACGATGAGCGTGCACCGGCCGGTCGTGACGGGCTCGCCGTCCTCCGTGGTGACCTCGGCCCGCAGCGCCAGCATGTCGTTGCCCATGCGCGTGGTGATGCCGTCCACGTGCAGCGACGTGGTCAGGCGGTCGCCCGCGACGATGGGGCGGTGGTGGACGAACGCCTGGTCGCCGTGCACCACGCGGCTGTAGTCCAGGCCCAGCTCCCGGTCCTCGATCAGGAGGTCGTTCACCTTCATCGACACGATGATCGCGAACGTGGGCGGCGCGATGACGTCGCGGTACCCGGCCGCGCGGGCGGCCTCGGGGTCGCGGTGCAGCGGGCTGGTCTCGCCGAGGGCTTCGGCGAACTCGCGGATCTTCTCGCGGCCGACCTCGTAGGGCGGTGACGGCGGGTAGGAACGTCCGACGTAGGACTGGTCGAGAGGCACGACGAGCAGGTTATAACGCGACGAGGCCCGCCCCCGAACGCGGGGACGGGCCTCGTCGTGAGGTCTGGCTACCGGCTCAGCGGGTTTCCTTGTGGGCGCGGTGCGTCTTGCAGTTCGGGCAGAACTTCTTGATCTCCAGGCGGTCCGGGTCGTTGCGCCGGTTCTTCCTGGTGATGTAGTTCCGGTGCTTGCACTCCTCGCACGCGAGGGTGATCTTGGGGCGTACGTCGGTTGCAGCCACGGTCCTTGCCTTTCTAGAGCTCGTGTGCCCCGGCCCGGCAGGGCGACCGCGGCGGGCTTACCACCACGGCGGGGATCCAGCGGAACCAACGGTACCCACCGGTCGGAACATTCCCACCCACGCCCTGTATCCACCGGCACCTGACCCACCAAGGTCAACCACCGGGGGGTCCAGGGGGGCTTCGCCCCCCCTGGGCGGGGTCCGGGGGCCGCGCCCCCGGTGTGATGCGGAGCGAGAGGGCCTGCGCACTCCGCAGGCACACCTCACCCACTCGCGTAGCGGTGGCCGGACTTGAACCGGCGACACAGCGATTATGAGCCGCTTGCTCTACCAACTGAGCTACACCGCTGAGACAACGCAGCCGCGATGCACGAGCACCGCGGCCAGTTGTTGAGCCCCTTTACGGAATCGAACCGTAGACCTTCTCCTTACCATGGAGACGCTCTGCCGACTGAGCTAAAGGGGCTTGCTGTTGCTCTTGCAGCGAGGAGAACTCTACAACAGGGCCGCCTCGGGATGGAAATCGGGGGTGCCCTTCAGTGCACCAAGGTGAGCACCGTCTCATCCCGGGCTCCCCTCACCTGCACCGTTCGGGCCCGCAGCCACGCCTCGAAGCGGTCCTCGGACAGCGGCCGGGAGATCAGGTAGCCCTGCGCCACGTCGCAGCCCATGCCGACGAGCTGGTCGCGGGCGGCGTCGTCCTCGACGCCCTCGGCGACCACGGTGAGCCCCAGCGAGTGGCCCAGCTCGACGATCGAGCGGACCACGGCCATGTCGCCGAGGTCGGTGCCCATGCCGAGGACGAAGCTCTTGTCGATCTTCACCTCGTCCACCGGGAGCTGCCGCAGGTAGGCCAGCGACGAGTAGCCGGTGCCGAAGTCGTCCACGGCGAGCACGACGCCCATCTGGTGCAGCCGCCGCAGCACGGGTAGCGCGCGTTCCGGGTCGGCCATCACGCCGGACTCGGTCAGCTCGAAGGTCAGCAGCTCGGGCGGCACCTCGTGGCGCTTCAGCGCCGCCGCCACCCGGTCCGGGAACTCCTCGTCGGCCAGCGTGCGCACGGACAGGTTGACCGCGATCGACATCCGCAGCCCGCGGTCGATCCAGAGGCGCACCCGCGCCAGCGCGGTGTCCATGACGAAGTCGGTGAGCACGTCGACGAGCCCGGTCGCCTCGACGGCGGGCACGAACTCGTCCGGGTCCACGCGGCCGAACTCGGGGTGCTTCCAGCGCACCAGCGCCTCCGCGCCGACCACCTGGCGGCTCGGCAGGGCGACCTTCGGCTGGTAGTGCACGGAGATCTGGCCGTTCTCCAGGGCGGACCGGAACTGGGTGACGAGCTGGAACCGGCGCAGGAAGATCTGGCCCATGCTGGGCGCGTACTGGCGCAGCGGCTCGTTGTCGCTGGTGGCCCGGACCGCCACGTCGGCGCGTTGCAGCAGCGCGTCCGGGTCGGGGTCCTCGACGTCGCAGTCGGCGGTGGTGACCCAGCCGACGACCGCGCCCGCCTCCACGGTGAGCCGGTCGACCGGGTAGGGCACGGACAGGGCGGCGCGCAGCCGTTCGGCGATCTCCTGGATCTGCTCGGCCTGCCGGTCCAGCAGCAGCGCGGCGAACGCGCCGCCCTCCAGCCGGGCCAGCGGCACCTCGGGCCCCAGCTCGTCGCGCAGCCGGCGGCCGGCGGCGACGACCATCCGGTTGCCCCACGCCTGGCCGAGCGCGTCGGAGACGGTGGACAGCACGTCCAGGTCGATGCGGACCACGACGGCCGTGTCGGCCTCGGCCATCGGCCCGTTCGCGGCCTCGCGGAAGCCCGGCCGGTTGAGCAGGCCGGTCAGCGGGTCGTGGTAGGCGTCGTGGCGCAGCCGGGCGAGCAGGCGGCGGTTGTCCACCGCGGTGGACAGGTGGCTCGCGAGCGTGCGCAGGAGCTGGATGTCGGCCTTGCCGAAGCCGCGCCACCGGCTGAGCCGGTCGTGCACCTCGATCGCGCCGAGGAGCTGGGTCGCCCCGCGCAGCGGCACGACCAGGGCTTCCTGCGCGTCCCGGCGGGTCAGGGCCTCGGCGACCTCCTCGCCCGCCTCCGAGCTGCGGAAGTACCGCACCTGCGCGCCGGGCAGCTGGAGCATGGCGTCGTCGCGCAGCACGCGCGGGTCGTCGCGGCGCATGCCCTGGGGCAGCGGCTCGCCCGCGACCAGCGTGCGCATCGGCGTCTGCGGGTCGGTGCGCAGCCGGAGCACGACGCGGTTGGCGTTGAGCTGTTCGCGGATGCGTTCGGCGATGGCCTGCCAGTCGTCGTCCTCGCCGCAGCCGTCGTCCTCGTCCGGCGCGGAGCCGTGCGGGCCGGTGGCGTGGCGGCCGGAGCGGGCCACGCGCAGCGAGACCTCGCTGAGCGCCTCCAGGTCGCGCTGCTCGCGCAGCAGCCCGGAGTAGGCGAGGTAGATGGCGGTGATGCCGAGGAACACCAGGCCGATGAGCAGGCCGCCCCACGGCGCCTTGTCGGCGATCTCGTAGCCGGCCAGGCCCGCGGAGGTGTTCAGCAGCGCCACCACGAGGGTCTGCGCGACCAGGCGCAGGCTCGGCGCGACCCGCATGCCCTTGCCCATGATCCGCAGCGCGGTCAGGCCGAGCACGCTGGCCAGCAGCGGCACCGCGATGGTGCCGACGAACGCGCCCGCCCAGAACGGGCCGCCCGCGCCGAGGAGCCGGTTGACCAGCTCGGCGACCGCGAAGGCCACCGAGATCTCCATGAACATCAGGCCCGCGTTGTAGACGGCGCGGTCGAGCACGCGGCGGCCGAGCAGCGTGCCGACGCCCGCGACCACGTGCGCGGCGAGCACGATCTCGAACGGCGCGACCAGCAGGCCGAGCACGAGCGGGATCTCGGTGAACGAGATGGTCCAGGCCACCCCGCTGCGCACGTCGACGTTGATGGCCAGTTGCTCGGCGAGCAGGAAGCCGACCACGAGCAGCGGACCGGTCCACAGCAGGCGGACGTCCGGTTCGGTGTCGGGCAGCCACTTGCCGACGAGGTAGGCCGACAGCGCACCCGCGACGAGGAGCAGGACCGCGAACACGCTGAAGGCGCGGTTCGTGGACCGGGTCGGCGCGCTGGGCGCCGTGGCCGACGCGTGGTCGGACATCGAGCCTCCTCGTCGGCCGTCGTCGCGGTGGGCCGGGTCGCGGCCTACGGGCTCCGGGCGTGACTGAGGGGTCCCGAAGACCGACCAGGACCCCTCCAAGGCTGCCAATGTACCCCGGTCGGGGGACGAAATGGCAGGTCGTGTAGCGGAATGCCACCGGAAGTCGCCGGGTGACTCACACGATCAGTCGGCCCTGGATCACCGTCACGGCCTGTCCGGCGAGCCGTACGCGATCTTGGTCGAGGGTGGCCCGGACCAGCCCGCCGCGGGCCGACGCCTGCTCGGCCAGCAGGTTCGGGCGGCCGAGCCGGGGCGCCCACCAGGAGGCGAGCGTGCAGTGCGCGGAACCGGTTACGGGATCCTCCGGGACTCCGTAGGACGGGTAGAAGCACCGGCTCACCACGTCCAGGCCGGGCCGGTCGCCCGGTGCGGTGACGATCACGCCGCGGCCGGGCACCTCGGCCAGCGCGGCGAAGTCCGGGCGCAGGTCGCGGACCTCGTCGGCCGAGTCCGCCTCCACGAGGACGTCGGACACGGCCTGGGCCACCGCGCGCACCGTCACCCCGGGCAGGCCCGCGCGCAGCGGCGTGGTGACCTCGATCGGCTCCGCCGGGTCGGCCGGGAAGTCCATCTCCACCCAGCCGTCGTCGGCCGTGCAGGTGAGCACGCCGCTGCGGGTGGTGAAGGCGCGGTCGCCGCCGAGCACGTGCGCGGTGGCCAGGGTGGCGTGGCCGCACAGGTCCACCTCGGCGACCGGGGTGAACCAGCGCAGGGGCAGCGGGCCGTCCTCGTGATCGACCCGCACGAACGCGGTCTCGGCGTGCTTCATCTCCGCGGCGACGGACTGCATCCAGCGCTCGTCCGCCGGGCCGTCCAGCAGCACGACGCCCGCCGGGTTGCCCGCGAAGGCGCGGTCGGTGAAGGCGTCGACCACGTAGATCTCCACGGTGGGCAATGTACGTCCGGAACCGGTTAGCTGACAGGTGTGGACCCGCTGCTCCCCGACATCGCGCCCGTCGACGACCCGTACTCGTTCGCCGAGGTGCCCGAGGACAGCCTGGACGCCACCTGGGGCGCGTTGCGCACGCACTCGTTGCGCTGGCACCCGGGGGCCGACCTGGGGCGGCTGCTGCGGGAGTGGCCGCTGAGCGGCGCGGGCGACCACGACACGGCCGCGCTGGTGACCGTGCCGAGCCGGGCCGTCGAGGCCGCGGGCGTGCTGGCGGCGCACGGCTTCGCGCCGCTGCTGGTGACCGCGGCCCGGCTGCCCGGACGCGGGCGCGACGGCGGCGCGGGGGTGGCGATCCGGCCGTTGACGCCGGCGGACCTCGACGTGGCGGTGGCGCTGAACCTGGAGACGGTGCGGTTCGACAGCCGGTTCGGGATGGTCAACGCCCGCCCGTCCAGCCGCGAGCGGCTGCGCGAGCACATCGCCGGGCTGCTGGGGCGGCCGGAGCCGTGCGGGTGGCTGGCGGTGCGCGACGGCGAGGTCGTCGGGTTCCTGTACTACGACCTGCCGGGGCACTCGGACTGGATCGCCGGGCGGACGTCGGTGCGGCCGGTGGCGTACCTCGGGCAGCTGGGCGTGCGGGAGGACGTGCGGGGCGGTGGCGTCGGCGCGGCCCTGGCCGACCACGCGCACCGGCGGCTGGACGAGGCGGGCGTCGGCGTGACGCTGCTGCACCACGCCCTGCCGAACCCGCTGTCGACCCCGTTCTGGTACTCGCACGGCTACCGCCCGCTGTGGACGACCTGGCAACGCCGCCCCGCCCGCTGACGCCTCGGCCCTCTGTCGCCCGCCCGCTGAGCCTCGACGTGGGCGCTCGACCGGGTGGAGTAGCCGAACGGCTACCGCCGGCCGGGTGAACTTGCCCCGGCGGGGTACTCCACGGACAGGTCCAGACCTCCTACACGACAAGGAAGCGGGTCATGAGAAGGACGGGCGAGGGGGTCGCCATGAGCGTTGCGAGGGAGCTGTCCGGGCGGGCGAAGGCCATGCTGCGCGCCGTCGCCGCCGGCCGGGCCGAGCTGTCGGGGGGCCGTGAGCCGGACCTGTACGTGGACGGGTTGCCGTGCTGCGACCAGATGGTCACGCACGACCTGGTGCACGCGGGTCTGCTGCGGGCGCGACGCGTGGTGGGTCTGGACGAGCGCACGGACGCGGAACTGACCGAAGCCGGGCGCGCCGCGATCGCTTAACCCTCGAACAAGCGTTCGATATGGGTTATGCTGCACTCGAGGCCGGCACGCAAGCGAGAGGAAGCGCTTGCGCGCCGGCCTCACCCGTGCCGAGCCCACACCTCACGCCCCCCGCACGCTCGACGGGGCTGCGAGGGGGCGCGCCTGCGGACGACAAAAAGCGAGGACCCCTGCTCGCGCATTCCGCAAGCAGGGGTCCTCGCTGTTGTGGCGGGTAGAGGATTCGAACCTCTGTAGCTTTCGCGACGGATTTACAGTCCGCTCCCATTGGCCGCTCGGGCAACCCGCCCCGCCCCCGGTGGTGCCGGGTGCGGTGGAGACAATACATAAGCCCGCGGGGACGTGTGCAACCGGGTTCCCCGGTAGGCTCCCGGGCAGTTCCGGACCCCACCTACGCGGAGGTAGCGAGCACGTGGCAGACCCGTCGTTCGACGTGGTGAGCAAGGTCGACCGCCAGGAGGTCGACAACGCGCTCAACCAGGCCGCCAAGGAGCTGAGCACCCGGTTCGACTTCCGCGGCACGGGCACCCAGGTGTCCTGGGCCGGCGAGGAGGCGATCACCTTCCAGTCCGAGACCGAGGAGCGGTGCCGGGCGGCGATCGACGTCTTCCAGGAGAAGCTGGTCAAGCGCGGCATCTCGATGAAGGCCTTCGAGATCGGCGACCCGACCCCGTCGGGCAAGGTGTTCAAGGTGACCGGCACGATCGTCCAGGGCATCTCGAGCGAGAAGGCCAAGGAGATCGCGAAGAAGGTCCGTGACGAGGGCCCGAAGGGCGTGCAGGCCCAGATCCAGGGCGACCAGCTGCGCATCTCCGGCAAGAAGAAGGACCACCTGCAGGACGTCATCGCGCTGCTGAAGAACTCCGACTTCGGCATCGCACTGCAGTTCACCAACTACCGGTGACCCCTCGCGCCGTGTGACGACGACCACGTGCCGCCGCTCTGACCGCCGTCCGCCGCCCGACCGGGCCGGGTAGCGTCCTCGCGACGTCCGGCCCCGGGCGTGCCCGGGGCGGGTGGTCGACCCGCCGCACGCGTCGCCGCGTGGCAGGACTTCCGCGAAGCCGTCGACCACCTCCGCACGCTGCCGACCGACGTGTCCGCGCCGGCGCTCCTGTGGCCGCCGTGGCGGCCGGCGATCGCCCACCTCGAAGCCGACCCGGGCACGGTGCGTGCACGGCTGCGCCGGCGTGGCGACCCCCGCACGCCCTGGAGCAGCGGGTGGCGACGGTCGGGCGTGACCGCAGGTCGGTGACGAACGTCACGATCCGGCCGACGACGAGGGCCGCACGCCGGCGGAGTTCACGGCCTGGGTGCTCGATCACTACGCGTTGCGGTGATCGCCGGGGCCGTGGTGGAGTCGGTGAGGGGCCGCCGGCGGTAACGGCGGCCAACCGGGGCCCGACATCGTGGGTGGCCCGGTGTCAGGACGAGCCGGTCGCCGTCGGCGCGCGTCGGCGCCCGGTCGGGCGACACCCGAACTACAGCGAAGAGGACCGATGAAGGGCATTGTCCTGGCAGGCGGCGCGGGCACGCGGCTGCACCCGATCACGCACGCGGTGTCGAAGCAGATGCTGCCCGTCTACGACAAGCCGATGATCTACTACCCGATCTCGGTGCTCATGCTGGCCGGCATCCGCGAGATCCTGGTCATCTCCACGCCCGACGACCTGCCGATGTTCCGCCGGCTGCTGGGCGACGGCTCGCAGTTCGGCATCCGCTTCGAGTACGCCGAGCAGCCGCAGCCGAACGGGCTGGCCGAGGCGTTCGTCATCGGCGCGGACTTCATCGGCGACGACCAGGTGGCCCTCATCCTGGGCGACAACATCTTCTACGGCCAGGGCTTCTCCCGCACGCTCCAGTCGGAGGTGCGGGACGTCGACGGCTGCGTCCTGTTCGGCTACCCCGTCCGCGACCCGCAGCGCTACGGCGTCGGCGAGGTCGACCGGGACGGGCGGCTGGTCTCGATCGAGGAGAAGCCGGCCGAGCCGAAGTCGAACACCGCCATCACCGGCCTCTACCTCTACTCCAATGACGTGGTGAAGATCGCGCAGGGGCTGACGCCGTCGGCCCGGGGCGAGCTGGAGATCACCGACGTCAACCTGACCTACCTGCGGCAGGGCCGCGCCAAGCTGGTCGACCTCGGCCGCGGCTTCGCGTGGCTGGACACCGGCACGAACGACGCGATGCTCGAAGCCGGCCAGTTCGTGCAGGTGCTGGAGCACCGCCAGGGCATCCGCTTCGCCTGCCTGGAGGAGATCGCCCTGCGGATGGGGTACATCACCGCCGACCAGTGCCTCGCGCTGGGCCAGGCCATGCCGAACTCGGCCTACGGCGAGTACGTGGTGCGGCTGGCGCGCGAAGCGGGGGCCTGACCGCCGCCGGGCTCAGTGCCGGCGGGCCAGGTCCTCCAGCCGGCGCACCCGGTCGGCGATCGGCGGGTGCGTGGCGAACAGCCTGGCCAGGTTCTCCCCCGCCCGGAACGGGCTCGCGATCAGCAGGTGCGACTGGGCGACCACGGCGGGCTCCGGGGCCAGCGGCGCGGCCTGGGTGCCCGCGTCGATCTTGCGCAGCGCCGAGGCCAGCGCCAGCGGGTCGCCGGACAGCTCCGCGCCGGACTGGTCGGCCTGGTACTCGCGGGACCGGCTGACGGCCATCCGCACGATGCCCGCCGCGATGGGGCCGAGCACCGCGATGAGCAGCATCGCGAACGGGTTGGGCCGGTCCTCGTCGTCGCCGCCGAAGACGCTCGCGAAGACGGCCAGGTTCGCCAGGGCGCTGACCACGCTCGCCAGCGCGCCCGCCACGCACGAGATCAGGATGTCGCGGTGGTAGACGTGCGACAGCTCGTGCCCGAGCACGGCGCGCAGCTCGCGCTCGTCCAGCAGGTCGAGGATGCCGGTCGTGCAGCAGACGGCGGCGTTGCGCGGGTTGCGGCCGGTGGCGAACGCGTTCGGCGCGATGGTGGGGCTGAGGTACAGGCGCGGCATGGGCTGGCGCGCGTTCCGGGCCAGCTCGCGGACGATCCGGTACAGCGCGGGCTGCTCCACCTCGGACACCGGCCGGGCGCGCATGGCGCGCAGCGCGAGCTTGTCCGAGTTGAAGTACGCGTAGCCGTTGACGCCCAGGGCCAGCAGCAGCCCGACGACCAGGGCGGTGCGCCCGAACAGCGAGCTGATCGCCACGATCAACACGCTCATCGCAGCGAGCAGCAACGCGGTCTTCAACGCGTTGTAGTGCTTGTGCACGCTGGGCCTCCGGCTGGTCTACGTCCTCTCCCTCAACGCGCCCGGTCGGCGCGGGGTTCCGGTACCGGGACGTGCCGGGCGTGTGGCGGTGGTCTCCGGGGCGGGTTCGGCGCCGGCGTCCAGCGGCGGCGGTGGCGGCACGTGCGCGACCCAGGTGGCCAGCACGTCGCGTTCCTGGACCAGCTCGGCGACCGCGCCGTCCCCGTCCGGGCCGCCCGTGCCGGGGTAGGAGAAGTCCGGGGCCCAGTGCAGGGCGTCGAACGGGCACGCCTCGACGCAGATGCCGCAGTACAGGCACTGCCCGTAGTCGATGGCGAACCGGTCGAGCACGTTGCGCGCCCGCGGCCGGGCGCGGCCGGGGCCCGCGTCCCCCGGCTGCTCCTCGACCTCGGTGTGCGAGTCGATGTGGATGCACCAGTCGGGGCACTCGCGGGCGCAGATCATGCACACCGTGCAGTTGGCCTCCAGCAGCGCGATGACGCCGCGGGTGCGCGGGGGCAGGTCAGCCACGGTCCTCCTCCGTCCGGTCGGGTTCGCGGCGCGGTCCCCACGACGGGTCCGGCACGCCGGGCGGCGCGGCCCGCCTGCGGCTGGGCGCGGACGTGCCGTCCTCGCCCGGTTCGAGCCGGCCGGGCCACGGGCGCACCACGCGGGAGGCCAGCACGAAGTCCTTGCGCAGCGGATGGCCGCTGAAGCTGTCGGGGAGCAGCAGGTGGGCCGGCTCGCCGTCGGCGAGGGCGATGCCGAACATCTCCGCGGCCTCGCGCTCGTGCCACGCCGCGCCCGCCCAGAGCGGGGCGACGCTGGGCAGCGCGTCGTCCGGGCCCAGTTCGGTGCGCAGCAGCACGCCGTCCTTGGTGCCGGGGTCCAGCACGTGCAGCAGCACGGCGTGGCGCTGCCCGACCGCGCCGGGCCGGCCGGCGTCCTCGACGCCGAGCCAGTCGAACTGCGTGCAGCCCAGCTCGTCGCGGGCGTGCCGGGCGGCGGCGAGCCAGCCGGGCAGCGGCACGTGCGCGGTCGTCTGGCCGAACGCCGTCTTGACCAGGGCGTCGGGGATGCGGGAGGCCAGGGCCTCGGCGGCGGCGCTCACGACACCAGCCGGTGCAGCGCGGCGAGGCCGTCGAGCAGCGCCTCGGGTCGTGGCGGGCACCCCGGGACGGCGACGTGCACCGGCAGGGCCTGGTCGATGCCCTTGGTGACGCTGTAGGAGTCCCAGTACGGGCCGCCGGTGTTGCTGCACGCGCCGACGGAGATCACATAACGGGGTTCCGGCATCTCCTGGTAGCTCGCGATCACCGCGGGCAGCATGACGTCGGTGACCGTGCCGGAGACGACGAGCACGTGGGCCTCGCCCGCCGAGCGCACCGGGTCGACGCCCAGCGCGGCCAGGTGTTCGGGCCGGTGGCCCTCGAGCGCGGCCATGACCTCGACGCCGCAGCAGGCGAGGCCGAGGTCGAGCACGGTGACCCGGTACTTCGTGCCCCAGTCCAGGGTGGAAACCGTCACGGGGGTGAGGTTAATACGTGGGGGGGGGGGGGGGGGGGGCCCCCCCCGCCCCCCCCCCCCCGCCGCCCCCCCAACCCCCCAATACCCCCCTGATTGCTCCCACGTGAACACGCACCTGGTTGCGGCAGAAGTCTCTTACGGATCGCGTATACCTGTCCAGGGAAATCCATCAAGATCTTCGGATAATTTCAGCACGAACTGTGGTCAAGTTCAGTACAACTAATCGGTAGAACATCACGCCCCGACCCGAGAGGCCCTGCATGTCGACCTCGGCCCAACTGCGACTGCCCGCGGGCAACCAGCTCAGCAGGCTCCTGCACACCTCGCCCCTGCTGATGGACACCACGTTGGACCAGCTCAGGACCTTGATCGCGGTGCACGAGACGCGGTCGGCGCTGCGCGCGGCGCGGGTGCTCGGGCGGGAGCAGTCCAGCGTGCAGAAGCAGATCGACACGTTGAACCGCAACTTCAAGTCGTTGTGCGGCGAGCCGCTGGTCGTCAAGCAGGGCCGGGGAAAGGACGTGCTGATCACGCCGACCGGCGAGGCGTTGGTTGAATTGGCACGTACCACGTTGACCGAGTGGCTGGATTCGATTCACGAGTGCCGGCGCAGGCTCGGCACCACGCTCACCGTGGGCACGACCCGGTTCATGCTGGACTCGCTGGCCAAGGCGTGGCACCACGTGGCGGACGACTTCCGCAGGCGGGACGTGGAGCTGAAGGTCGTGCACATCCGCACGAAGGACATCTGGACGAGCCTCGAGTCCAAGGAGGTCGACATCGTGTGCGGGAGCGTGGTGACGCACGCGGGTCGCAACAGCGGGTTCGAGGAGTTCGACGTGATCGAGTGGCGGCGGGGCGGGTTGGCGCTGCTCACGAACCTGCCGGAGAGCCGGCTGGGCACGAGCGTCGGCACCGGGGAGTTGCCGAAGCTGCCCCTCGTCGTGCCCGGCGACGGGTTGATCGCGGAATTCCTGCGCGGGTGGTTCGGACCGGACTATCGGAACGAACTGGACATAGCGGCGGAAATCGACGAGATCCAGTACGGCATGTCGCTGCTGAGGTCCGGGCTCGTCGAGGGCTGCATGATCGTCACGTCGGGCCTGGGCGTGGTGGCCGCGAACAACGAGCTGCGGGAGGGGTCCGGGCTGCGGGTGGTCGAGCTGACCAACGACCGCAAGCCGCAGCTGGAGCGCCTGGTCGGGGTCTTCGCCCGCAAGGAGGAGCGGGCGAAGTTCCCGGCCGACCACCCGTTGAACCTGCTGTGGGCGGCGTTCCAGCGCGAGGTGCCGGACTAGCGGCGGGCGGTCACCGCGCCGGGCCCGACGGTCGTTCCTCGCGGCGGCGTTGGGCTTGGCGCACCAGCCACTCCAGACCGGTGAGAGGCTTGCGGACCTCAGGCTTCTGCCGTTCCACGGGCTCCTCCTGCTCCTGTTGCGGTTGGGGCGACGGACGCTGGGCGTCGAGGTCGTTCATGGCGCGCTCCCTACCTTGGTCGACAGCGAGTGCCGTCGATCGGAGCACCGACCGGGGTCCGTCCGCTAGAGCGATCAGCCCTATGGGTGACTGCGATCGGCTCAGCGCCGGTCGGCGGAGGGAGTGCCCGGATAGCGCTCGGCGTACCGGGTGGGCGTCTCGCCGAACATGGCGGTGAAGTCGCGGACGAAGTGCGGCTGGTCGGCGTAGCCCAGGTCGGCGGCCAGCGCCGCCCAGTCGATCCGGCCGCCCGCCGCCATCCGCTCGGTGGCCTCGCGCAGGCGGTAGCGGCGGATCACCCACTTCGGGCCGACGCCGACGTGCTCGGCGAACAGCCGCTGCAGGCCCCGGACGCTGCCGCCGACCTCGCGCGCCAGCACGTCGACGCGGGTGATCAGGGGGTCGCGGGCGATCCGGTCGACCACCTCCACCGCCTGCCGCGCCCGCGGGTCCGGTTCGGGCAACCGGCGGCGCAGCGCGTCCTCCACGGCGGCGAGGTCGGCGTGCTCGGGCAGGTCGGCGAAGACGGCGGAGGCGGGCAGCGTCCGGTCGGTGATGGACTGGACCGGGGCGCGCAGGAACGGCCGGAACGCGCCCGGGTGGAAGGCGACGCCGAAGACCCGGCCCTCGCCGTCCAGCTCCTTGACCACGTGCCCGCTGGACACCCCGCTCAGCACGGCCCCGTCCGCGTGGAACGTCAGGTGGACGTTCGGGTAGGGCACGATCAGCTGCCGGTACGGCCGGTCGTAACGCCACTCGACCACCCAGTAGCGGGCGACGTGGGCGGCCAGGTCGGGCGAGGGCGGGTGGAACTCGTGGCGCTGGTGCCGCCGCCACGCCAGCTCCCGCTCGTCCCTGGTCACGTCGCCGAGCGTATGTCGCGTTCGTTCAATACAGCCGCGGCGGGCGGTTCCTACGGTGTCCCGCATGTCCCGTGAGCAGTTGATCGACAAAGCCGTGGCGACCGCGTTGGAGGTCGTCGGGAACATCGGGCCCGACCAGCTCGACGCGCCGACGCCGTGCACCGAGTTCGACGTCCGCAAGCTCGTGAACCACCTGCTGTTCTGGGGTCCGTCCCTGGACGGCGCAGCGCGCAAGGAGACCGTGCCGCCGCCGGCCGCGTCGGAGGCCGACGTCGACCTCACCGCGGGCGACTGGGCCGCCGACCTGGCCGCCGGCCTGCGCGCCCGGTCCGCCGCGTGGGGCGAGCCGTCGGCGTGGACCGGCACGACGTCGCTCGGCGGCCCCGACCCGATGCCCGCCGAGGTCGTCGGCGCGATGGTGCTCGGCGAGGTCGTCGTGCACACCTGGGACCTGGCGCGGGCCACCGGCCAGGCGCCGACGTGGGACGGCGGTCTGCTGGAGTTCGTCCACGCCGACCTGGTGCGGACCGCGCCGACCGCGCGGTCGATGGGGCTGTTCGGGCCGGAGGTGCGGGTGCCGGCGGACGCGCCGCTGATCGACCGGGTGGTGGCGCTGACGGGCCGGACGCCGTAGTCGCGCCGGATGGGTGCGGCCCCCCGACACCGGGCGGGGGCCCCCCCATCGGGAAATGCGAATACCCCTGTTGCGGGGAGGGCGGGGTCGTGCGCGAACAAGGGCCCG